>JBMFNW010000007.1:0-26339 GCA_049969975.1 Candidatus Nanoarchaeia archaeon | reverse complement strand
AAAAGATGCTCCTTCTGTGATTTGGGTAGAAGAAAAATTTGACTCTGGTGCAGTCGCCAATGAAATTTATAACGCTCTTAAAGAATTTATAAAAAAAGAAAATTTCTATGTTAAACAAGCTGCAAAAAACAGAAATTACATTAAAAGACTAGATCTAAGTTGGTCGAATTTCGCCAAAAGATTTGATGAAATTTTAGAAAAAAATGAAAAGGGCCGTCTTCTTTAAACCTACTTATCAGACTTTTTCTTACTTATATAAATTAAAAATTAAATTTAAAAAATTTAAAAATTTAAACAATATCTTCTTCAGCCACAACAACAAAGTCTGCTGAGCTAATCATTGCACTGAAAGGAATTAAAATATCGCCATCTTTTGTTTTTTCGAGATTTAAAGACATGGCATAAGGAGTTGGCTGCTTGAGGACAAAATAAAGAAGTTCTCCTGTTCGCACTTCAAAAACAAGATCGCTAATAATGCCAAGTCTTTTTCCACTTTTTGAAACTACTTGTTTGCCTATAAATATTTTCGAATATTTTCTTTCGGAGCTTTCTGCCATGTTTTCTTTTAATTTTTTATTAAATAAAAACTTTTCTAATAAGATTTTTAACTTTATCGCTTTACAGAGTAAAATTTGAGTTGTGCAGGCAAACTTTATGGCTTATTCACACTTTTCTTGCGCTAATGGGTTTTACTGCTTATACCAAAACTTTTAAGCAACTTTTCAAATTGTGCTTGTGTTTCTTTCAAAGTTCCATTTGCCACAATATAATGATTCGAGCTGGCAATGAGGTCTCCTACGCCTAACCTAAGCTCGCTTCTATCTCGCATTCTAAATTCAAGTTTTGAAATTGCACCAAATCTTGCTCTGGCTTGCAATCTTTTAAGTCTAATTGCTGGTGCTGCTAAAATTGCAATTAAATGAAAATTTTCACCGTATTTAATTTGAAATTCTCTGGCTTCTTCGAGTGTTCTTAAACTATCTAAAATAATTAAGTTTGTTTTAGATTTTTTTATTCTGTCTTCAGCCCATTTTGCAATTGGAATGTCGCCGTATTCTGCCCACATGAAAAGTGAAGCCATGAGCCCGCTTTCCTCGGAAGGCTTAATGCCTTGCCTAGCCAACCAATCCCAAATAAAATCTGCAAGATGGATTTTCACAGCACCATACTTTTGGACTGCAAAATCTGCTAATGTGGATTTTCCGCAACCAGGCATGCCTACAAAACCAAGAATTGTTTTTGTGGCCATTTTCATAAATAGCAAGAACAAATTATAAATTTAACTCCAAAATTTAACCCATTAATGAAGGTATGCCTTTAAAAAATAATATCACTACTAAAATCCATTTCAAGTTACCAATAACCGGAACATCTAAAAAAGCCAAAATTGTTCCGGCTAAAATATCTGTAAGACCTAACACTTTAACTACCAAACCCATTTTTGAAAATTTAAAATAAAGCTTTTTAAATTTTGATAAAGTAAATCAAAATAAAATGCGTGCTTTCATTGCAATTGCTTTGCCAGAAGGTATTAAAGCAAAAATAACTGAGCTAATTAAGGAAATTAAAAATGATGCTTTAGAGGCAAAATTTGTAAAACCAGAGCAAGCACACATTACAGTTAAATTTTTAGGCGATGTGCCTGAAAGCCAAATTAATGAGATAAAAAATTCTTTAATGAGATTTTTGAGCACAAAAGATTGTTTTGAACTGAATTTAGTAGGAATGGGACATTTTAACAAAAAAGTACTTTGGATTGGAAGTGAAAATGAAAATATTTTTTCTAATTTTGCTAAAGAACTTGATGAAGAATTAAGTAAAATTGGCATTAGCAAAGAGCGTAAGCCATTTAGATTACATTTAACGCTTGCTAGAATTAAAAAAATAAAAAATCCAACCAAATTTTACGAAATTCTTACAAAGTATAAAAAAGAAAATTTTGGTAAAATTTTTGTCTCAGAGCTAGTTTTAATTAAATCTGATTTAAAAAGAGATGGACCTATTTATACAGAGCTAGCAAAATTTCACTTAAAATGCACGTAAAAAAATTGCTCATAATTTGCCTTATTTGGATTGTATTAGGACTTTTTGGCTTATTTTTGCTATCTGCTTTCCTTGAGCCCCAAGAAATTTCTTTAGCAGATTTAGAAAAAAGCATTGGCAAAACAGCAATAATTAAAGCTCGTGTAGAAAATATTACATATAAAGAAAACGTTGTCTTTCTAAAACTTACAGAT
Organism: Candidatus Nanoarchaeia archaeon; assembly: GCA_049969975.1. Taxonomy (GTDB): domain Archaea; phylum Nanobdellota; class Nanobdellia; order UBA10117; family UBA10117; genus JAWAPU01. The sequence goes on along the minus strand of JBMFNW010000007.1, from coordinate 24,102 downwards.
GGCGTGAATAAAAGAAATGCTGTTTTCTTTGGAAATCCTGTTTATGAAATAATACAAGGTGATTATGTTGCTATCAAAGGAGTTGTACAAATTTATAAAGGCGAGCCTGAAATTATAATAAAAGAATTGGCTTGCCTATCATGTGCAAATGTTTGATTTAGTCATAGCTTTGCTTTTGGGCTGTGTTTTTGGCATATTTACAGGTCTTGCTCCTGGAATTCATACAAACACTGTGGCTGCTAGTATGCTTGCGGTGCTGCCACTATTAACAAAGTGGTTTTCTCCTTTAGCTCTAGGTATCATGCTTACTGCAATGGTGATAGTGCATAGCTTTGTTGATTTTATTCCATCCATTTTTTTGGGCGCGCCTGATGAAGGCGAAACAACTTTAAGCGTTTTGCCAGGGCATGCGCTTTTGCTTCAAGGTCGTGGTTATGATGCTTTAAAACTTACTATTGTGGGAGGAATTTGTGCAACGCTTTTGACTCTTTTACTTTTGCCTGTTTTTTGTTTTGTTTTGGTTTTGGGCTATGAAAAGTTTAGCCCAATAATACCTTTTATAATTTTGATTTTTTCTGGATTTTTTATTTTAAAAGAGCACGAAATGAAAGGTAAAATTTGGGCATTACTAATTTTTCTTTTTTCTGGAACTCTTGGCTTGCTTGCACTTACACTTCTTCCAGTCAAAGAGCCCCTTTTTCCGCTTCTATCAAGTCTTTTTGGCATACCCACTTTACTAATTAGTTTGTTTAGTAAAAACAAAATTGTTGAACAAAAAATCACGCACAAAATAGACATTAAAAATTATTGGGGTGCAGGTCTTAAAGCAAGTCTTTCTGCAGCAATAATGTCTGTTTTACCTGCAATGGGTGCTGCGCAAGCCACAATTTTGGCTCAATACGCCTCGCGCAAAAAATCAAAAGAAGATTTTTTGGCTACGGTTGGTGGAATTAATACTGCTACTTCTTTTTTTGTTTTGGCAACGTTGTGGTTAATAGGCAGAGCAAGGACCGGTGTGCTGGCAGCGATGAAACAATTTCTTTCTATTGGCTTTGAAGAATTTGTAATTTTGCTTTTTGCATCTTTTATTACAATACCAATTGCAGTTTTAATTACTCTTTATATAGGAAAATGTTTTGCACGCAGTTTGCCAAAAATAAAGTATAGGAAACTAGCACTTTCTGTTTTAATTTGTTTGTTTTTACTAATTTTTCTTTTTTCTGGACCAATTGGAATCTTAATAAGTTTTGTTGGGACTGCCATTGGGCTTCTTGCACCATTCACACGCGTGGCCCGTGTGCATGCAATGGGCTGCATAGCCATTCCAGTCGTTTTTTACTTTGTTGGGCTTTGATCAAAAATTTTAGTCAATAAAATCTACTTTTTGACCAAAGCAATGGTTGTAAAATTCACAATACTTGCACTGCCAATTTACTTCTTTTTCTGGTGGTGTTTTAGTTTGAAGTGCGTTTAAAAGTTGGAAGCCTCTTGCTTCTAAATAAGGTGTGATATCTCGCTTTGGCACATCAAAAACTTTTACATTTTGAAGCGATAAATAAATTAGCTTAAGTGCAGATACTTTTGTCTTTTCTTCTTCTGGCAAAAGAGAAAAATAAGCTTGAAGTTGCAAAAGATGTGGTGTTTGTGGTGCTGTTGGTATGGTTGAAATTGTTTTAAATTCATAAATTGTGCCTGCTTGCATCGCATCTATGAAGCCAATAATATCAAAGTTTGGAAATTCTTTTTTTACAAAAATTTCTTTTTCGCTTTCACCTAGTGCAGATGTTATAAAACTATGCAGTGCTTGCCCGCGAGAAAGTATCCATAACTTTTCTAATTCCAAAATCTGAGTTTCTGTTAGTTTATAATAACTTTGTCTTAAACAAGGGCTAACTAGCAGACCAATTCCAAAAGTAGGTTTTGGGTGTTCTTTCGGCTGTCTTTTTTTTCCATTTAGTAAAGAGCTAAGAATTGGTTTTGGTACTTGTGCTGTGCAATACGGGCAAGCCTCGCACTCTTCAAACGTGTTATGAATTATGCCTGAAGGGCATTTTATTTTAATGGTTTGTTGCATTTTATTTAAACCAGCTTGCAAGCTCTACTTGCTTTGTACTTTCTTTACCAAATATTGAATCGATTCTTTGTTTTAACAAATATAAAGTTTGTTGAATATAGCTTGGCACTCCAGGTACTTGTGAAAGCTTTATCGCTGCATCTAAATATTTTTTAATAGTACCTTCTGCTATGGTAAATACAAGTTTTCCTCCACAAGCAGTACAAATTCCTGCTAATGGCGGTCTTCGATATTTTGCATTGCATGAAATGCAACGAAATTCTTGACATGTAAATTTTCTTAAATTGCCTTTAACATCTCTTAAAAAATGCTTATCGATTACAAGCTCTGCAACTTTTTCTGCATCTACTGCTGCAATTTTATTTGCCAGTGTAAGTTGGCCAGACAGCTTTTCTAACATTGTTGGTATTGTTTTATAAGAGCTACAAAGCGTACCATTTGCTAAATTTGATGTGTGGTGTGTAAATTTTATGCCTTCGTATTGTTCTGCTTTTCCTAAAAGTTTTTTTACTTGTTTAATTTCGACTTCTCCTGGATACTTTGTTGCGAGTGTTGCTTCGTAAAATTCGAGCGGGTAAGAATCTACAACATCAATGCCGTGTGCTTCGGTGTCAACTTCTTGAGGAACTAGTATTGTTGTGACAACAAGCGGAGCATCCATATTCCTCGCACCAATTCTATCTGGCAAATAATGTCTTGAAAAGTTTAAAAAAGCATCAAGTGCAAGCATTATACAAACTTCATCTCCATCACAATTTCTGCGCGTTGCTGCATGCCAGTACGGGTGTGCATAAATGCCTTGTGTTTTTGAAAAACCAATTACTCTGCCTATAATACCGCAAGATGTGTGCGGTGCTAAACCAATAACAAGTTGGCCTATGAGATCTTCTTTATTTTTTAAATTATAATATCTTGGCAAGCCGTAAACTTTTTCTAACAAGTCGTCAATAAATGCACAAATTCTAAAAAGAATTTCATCTGCAGGCTCGTCTGGGCTTTTTGGGCAAGCAGGCAAAATAATATCTTGTGGCAATAATTCAAGAATTTGATCTGGGCTTGTTAGTGGGTTGCCCAAATAATCATGAGTATAGCCGAGTGCGATGAGTTTTTCAATTGGCGTGTTAATTTCTGAGGGCTTAAAATGCGTACATGGTAACTGAGTCATATCGTATCTAATTGTGCCGTCTTTGTTTACGGTGAGCTTATACTTTGCTCTCAAAATTCCTTTCGGCAAATATTCTACAAAATGTTCTTTGTTCCAAGTGCCTTTGACACCTTTGACTAAACTTGGCAAGGCAGTTTCGCCTAACTTTGCCAAAGCTTCTGCAATGAATGGCTCTAAATCTAAAGTTTTATGCGAATATGTTGTTTTGTTTTTCCCGAGTTGTTGAAGTTGAGCTTTGCTGCCACAAACATGACAGCGTGGATAAATTGTTTGCGCGCCACAAGAAGTACAAGTAAAATTAGGAAAATCTGCAGTTATATGTCCAATACTTCTTGCTTCATTTAAACTTCTAAGTCTGCCGCCTTCTTTGCCTACAGGAAATAAAACTGTTGGTGAACCTTTAAGCGCGCGCAGTTTTGCTTTTTCTGGCCTACCCATTCTTGCCCCAATAAAAGTTCCTGCACTATCGCGAACTAAAATTGGCGAAATCTTACTTAGACAATCTAAACCATTTGTACCTTGAATATTTTCATTTGGTGCGTTAGAAAAAAAGAAATTAAATAAAAAGGCGTCATCTTCGCTTAAAATAATTTTATTGTCTAAAACTTTGTGAGGGCAACCGAGAATTTCTAGTGCTGCTTTGACTCCCGGCTCGAGTGGTGCTGTATGCCCATTTAAATTTTTAGCCCACGCCTTTAACAAATTGAACTGTTCTACAGAAAGGCATTTCCAGAAATAACTAAATTTTGGGTGTAAAGGTGTTTTTGTTTGAAGTGCGAATTGAACTGCTTCTTTTGCGTTTTTTGGATGTTCGGGTTTTTGTCCTGTCTTTGCTTGAACTTCTTTTTCCCACCATTCCGGGCAATAGCCTGCAGGTACAAGCCTTTGATTTGCTTCAGAAAAATCACCATAACTAATCAAAATATCGCCTAAGTAAAGTATTTTTTCAATTTTGGGTAAGAGGCCTTTTGCCTCTTCATAAGAATTAAGTCTTAAAACAGTTCCATCATTTAAACGAACAATTGGGCCGTCAATTGTATCACAAGGTGTAAGAACTGTTGCTTTGCCTGGGCGTTCTGTTTTTATTTGCGTTCCAATAGCTATATAATCTGATAAAACGGCCATTGTAGCAGGGTGTATAGAAGTTGCTGCTAAGCCACTCAGCCTGCTTCTACCATACCTAATTCTAAAACCGCCAACTCGCATTGGATAACTTAAAACAGGCCTTCCCGCAACTGCATCGGACAAATAAGTATCTATAGGGACTATACCCTCATCAGTTTTTGTAGATGCAGCGTGCATTTTTGTTTTAAGTTCAATAAAATCTTTCAACCAAGACCACTCTTCAAGTCCAAAATCCTTTCCCCATTTTTGTAACTGTTTCCAAACTTTTTCTGCTTTAAGAGGCGGTCCTTCTGTAAGTACGAGAGCCATACCACCACGTATTCGGTCTGTTTCTACTCTAGGAAGTCTTTTACACTGCGAAACTTCATAAACTTCGGTAGGATCGCCAGTAATCTCTATTTTTATGTGTCTAACCAAGAACTCTATTTCTTGTGGTGTTGGCTTGTACTGTCTGTGTGCAACTTTAGACATATAATCATCAAGTTCAACTTGATACCTTTTAACCTCCTCAGGCGTAATATCATATTCTGGAATGTTAAACAATCGCCTAAGATAATCTGCAATCAAAACACATACAGAAATAGCCGTACCTCCGGCGCCCCTAACTGGACCTGAGAAGTACAGCGCCATATAATCTCTGCCATCTAACCTTTTTTTGAATTTAAGTTCTGTAAAACCTTCTAAAGGTGCAGAAACGCTACCTAAAGTAATATATGCAAATCCAACTCGTATGCCTGTTTCAATTGCTTCTCTTAAATCTTTAAATTGGCAAAATTTACTTTGTGCAACATCACGAGCAATTTCTAAAGCTATGCGCCAATCTCCTGCTATATATTTCTTTTCTAAATCTTCAATAGCTTGGGCAACACCACTACCTTTTAATTGTGGCGCTACAGAACTTACCAAAGCCTCTACTTTTTGTGCAACATTATGAGCAAGCGAAATTTCAACAGCAGGAACTATATCAAAACCTTTACTCCTTGCGTCATTTGCTATTGCATACAAATTTTTTGTTTGAGATGTTATATTGTCAAAATAAGCTTGAATTTTTGGAGAGCATACAATAGCCATAAAATAACATAATATAAAGAATTGATAAAGTTTTGCATGTAAGGAAAAATTTAATATAAACGGTTTTTTCTTTGTTGAAATGAAATTAAAAATTAAAGTAAAAGGAATAAAAGAAGAAAAAGAAAGAATTAGAAAAGAAATAAAAAAGGTTGAGAAGTTCGGATACAAACACCATAATTTAATCCTATTATTTGTCAGCATTATCGTTGCTTATTATTTACTTAAATCAGAATATTTGAAGAGTGCAATTTTAAAACTTGGTTCGCTCAATTATTTTGGTGCTTTGGTTGCTGGCGTTTTTTACACATATGGATTAACAACAATTCCTGCATCAGCTTTAATTTATTTACTGGGAAAAACACTCAATCCAATTATTGTTTCTTTTATCGGTGCATTTGGCTCAATGACGAGTGATTTTTTAATATTTGCATATGTGAAGTATGGTATTGTTACAGAAATTAAAATGTTAGCAAGTGAATTCCATTTAAAAATACCAAAAATATTAAGATCAAAATTTTTCTATAAAATTGCTCCATTGATCGGTGGTCTTATTATTGCCTCACCATTGCCTGATGAAATTGGTGCAGCTTTAATAGGCATGACGGAATATAAAACAAAGAATTTTTTGCTTTGCTCGTATTTTTTAAATTTCATTGGCATTCTTCTAATTGCGTGTTTTGGAAAAGTAGTCTAAAAACTTAAAAACACTAATTGCAATATGATTGCTGTTTAAATGAAAATAGGTTTTCCCAACAATCCAAGAAAAAACATACTTGAAGAAGTTGAATGGATAGGTAAAAATGGTTTTGATTTTGTAGATTTATTTCTCGAAGAAGATAAAGCAGTTCCAGAAAAAATTAATATTCAAAAATTAAAGCAACTTCTTCAAAAATATAAACTTGATGTTGTTGGGCATACTGCTTGGTATTTACCGATTGGTTCTCCAATAAAATCTCTTCGAGAAGCTGCAGTATTTGAAGCTAAAAGATATTTTGAAGTTTTTTCAAAGCTTAATGTAAAATATGTAACAATTCATGCCAGTTGGCCACCCGGAACGTTCTCGACAAAAGAAGGAATAAAATTTCAGGTAGAAACACTCAAAAGATTGGTAAAAGAAGCCAAAAAATATAATCTTACCCTTCTTTATGAACCAACGGATACTTGGCAAGATAATATAAAAAATGTCTCTGAAATTTTAAGAAAAGTTCCAAATTTATATTTACATTTTGATATTGGCCATGCGAATCTTTTTGGTAGAAAACCAGAACAATTTATTAAAAAATTTCATAGTAAACTAAAACACGTCCACTTGCATGATAATAACGGCGAAAAAGATTTACATCTTCCTATGGGAGTAGGTAATATTAATTGGGAAAATTTAATAAAAATTCTGAAAAAATATTACGATGGGACTATAACTTTAGAGATATTTTCTAAAGATAAAGATTATGTTTTATTAAGTAAAGATAAGCTTAGGAAATTGTGGAGTAGAAGTTGATTTTATGTTGATTTTATTTTGGTTGAGTTTAGGTTAGATATAAACATTTCAATACCTAACAAAAGATTTATAAATTTAAAAACAATATAGTTTTGTATGGGTAAAAGAGGTCGTGCAGTAGGATCTGTAATAAGAGATAATTTAATAGAGATATTGTACTTTTTAAAAAATGCGCATGCATATGAACTTTATAAAGCGTATAAAAAAGCTTTTGGTCCAGTTAATATAAGATCTGTGTATTATAATTTAGCAAAAGGTAAGGAGTTGGGTATTTTTGAAATAAAAGAAATTAAAAAAATAGAAGGTGATTTTAGTTGGGGCTCTGTTGTTGAAAGAATAATATATGGTTTAGGAGCTAATGCAAACCCCAAAGGAGATTTGAAAGTAAAAGAAGCTCTTAAAGATTTTGAAAGAGTGACACCCTGATTTCTTTTGGAAATATTTAGAAATTTATTTGTTGTGTTAAAGATAAAATAAGATAAAACAGCCCACCCCTTCATTTCATTTGGAAGATTAAAGGTTTCTATATAGTATTTTTTAATTAATATTTATTTTAAACTTTTTCATAAAAGATTTTTTTATAAGAAATAATGGGGTATGTGAAAAGAAAACCTTTTTTTCGTGTGGAGTAATAGAAATTGTATACAAAAAAATCTAAAATTTTATAAATCCTTTATTTCTCATGTAACATGTGCAATGGCTGGCCAATTGGGATTGACAGATTTTTTTGAAAAGTTTTTACAAAAAGAACCTATAATTATTAATAAAAAAGTTCTACAAGCAAATTATATTCCAGATGTCATACCCCATAGACAGCAACAAATTGAATTAATAGCATCTATTTTAGCCCCGTGTTTGAGAGGGGAAAAACCATCTAATATTTTTATTTATGGCAAGCCAGGTGTTGGAAAAACTCTTTGTATTAATTATATTTTAAATACACTTGAAAACACTGCTTTGGCCAAAGGAGCTGCTGTTAAAACCATTTATATTAACTGCAAGTTAAAAAAAATAGCTGATACTGAATATCGAATAGTTACAGAGCTCGCCAAAGCAATGGGTGTTGAAGTGCCTGTAACTGGTTTACCTACAGATGAGGTTTATAATAAATTTTTGAATGCTGTTGATGCAAAACGTCAAATTGTTATTTTGGTTTTGGATGAAGTAGACCGTTTAGTTATGAGGGCTGGAGATGAAATTCTTTATAACTTAACACGAATTAATTCAATTCTTAAGCAAGCTCAAGTCACATTAATTGGGATTTCAAATGACGTGCGTTTTATTGAAGCCATAGATCCGCGTGTTAAAAGCTCATTAGGCGAAGAAGAAGTAATTTTTCCACCATATAATGCTATTGAACTAAAAGATATTTTAGAGAAAAGAGCAGCTTTGGCTTTTAAACCAAACGCGCTCGGTGAAGGCGTGCTCGAAAAATGTGCTGCATATGCAGCAAGAGAACATGGTGATGCTAGACGAGCGCTAGATCTTTTAAGAGTAGCAGCTGAAGTCGCAGAGCGAGCTTCTTGCGACAAAGTGTTGCCAGAGCACATAGATGAAGCTGAAAAAAGAATAGAGCGCGATAGAGTTCTAGAAATTGTGACAACATTACCTAAACAATCACAAATTGTTTTATATGCTATTTTATTAATTGCAAAAAATTCTCAAAATAATGTAAAATTAGAAACTGGTGAAGTTTATGAAAAATATAAAGAATTGTGTATACAATCTGCAGCCCAAACACCACTAACACAAAGACGCGTTTCAGATCTTATTGGTGAGTTGGATATGCTTGGACTAATAAATGCAAAAGTTATTTCTAAGGGAAGATACGGCAGGACTAGAGAAATTTATCTTTCAATACAAGATGATTTGCTAGAAAAAATAAAAAATAAATTGCAAGAGGAATTGTTTTGATGGAACAAAATACACAAATAAATACGCAAATAAATATTATAAAGCGCCTTATGGCTTTAGGCGAACTTCCAACGCCAGAAAAAATTAACTCCTTTTTGGCACAAAACACATCACAAAACATATCTCAAAGCGTTCCAGTAAAACAAATTTCAGACGAAAAAGATTTTGTTAAAATTTTAACAAAAGAAGATTTTACAGGCAAAAAAATAGAACCAAAAGATTTTGTTACATATTTTAGAAATCGTTATTCTTTTTACAAAAATCTTGTTTCAGGCAGACCCGAATTTGCAAATTTAACTTCAATTTCAAAATTACAACAAGGAGAAAGAAGCACGATTTTGGCTTATGTTTTTGATATGAAAAAATTGCCAACAGGCACACTAAAACTTGTTTTAGAAGATTTAACAGGCCAAATACAAGCAATTATTTCTACAAAAAACCCCGAACTTATAAAAAAAGCAAAAGCTCTCACATTAGATGAAGTTGCTTTTTTCAACGGCTCGGTTGGTAGAAATGTGTTTTTTATAGACGATTTTTCTTGGCCAGATATTCCATTTAAGACGAGAAATTCTACGAATGAAGAAGTTTATTTGGTTTGTGCATCAGATTTACACATAGGAAGCAACATGTTTTTACCAAAAGCTTTCAAACGCTTTGTTCGTTGGCTTTTAGGTAAATATGGCAATCCTAAACAAATAGATCTTGCAAAAAAAGTAAAATATATTGTCGTAACAGGAGATATAATAGATGGCATAGGAATTTATCCAGGACAAGAAAAAGAACTTACGATTCAAGATGCTTATGCACAATACGATGCCGCAGCAAAAGCCTTGGCAGAAATACCTTCAGACAAAAATATTATTATATTGCCAGGAAATCACGACGCTCTTCGAATTTGTGAGCCGCAACCTGTTCTTTATAAAGATTTAGCAGCACCACTTTATGAATTACCAAATGTTGCGATTGCACCAAATCCTTCATATGTCAAGTTACATGCTGTTAATGGTTCCCCTGGTATTGATTTGCTTTTATATCATGGTTATTCTTTTGATTATTTTGTAGATGCTGTTGAGGCTTTAAGAGAGGCGGGAGGTTACGCAGCGGGTGATAAAATTTGGGAGTTTTTGTTAAAAAGAAGGCATTTAGCTCCAACATATGGTTCTACTCTTGCACTACCTTTAGAAAACGATCCACTTTTAATAACAAAAGTTCCAGACATAGCTATTTCTGGCCACATACACAAATCTAAAATTGGTGAATATCGTGGTGTTTTAACAATAAGCACAAGTTGTTTCCAAAACACAACAGCATTTCAACAAAGAATGGGACACACTCCAACACCAGGCAGAATACCAATTGTAAATTTACAAACAGGCAAAGCTTGGACATTGAAATTTCATACATAAAACTTAGCTTTTATAAATTAGCTTTTATAAAAACTTAACTTTTATAAATTGTTTCAAATATTTGTTTTAAAAGAGCAGCTCTTTTTTCTCCAACACCTTCAACTTTTTTAAGTTCTTCTTCTGTAGCATTAACTATTGCTTTTGGGCTACCAAAATATTTGAGAAGCGCTTTGGCTACTTCTGGGCCGATTTGCGGCAGGCTTTCGATAAAATAAAGTTGCGCTTCTGGAAGCAAAACAGGCTTTTCTGTTCTATTCAAAAGATTTTTTCGGTCTTTGTTTTGCTCGCGGTTTGCAATTGTGTAAAGCAAAAGTGCTGTTTCAGAAATATTTTTTGTGAAAATGATAGGTATTTCCCAATCAAACAAAAGCGATGCTAGTGCGCCATAAAGAGCTTGCTTCGAAACATTTTTAACAGAAAAAAGGCGCTCGAACTCTCCTTCCAAAACAAAAAAAGGTCTGGCAAAAGTTTCTTTTAGCTCCTTTGCTTGCGCAAAAAGCCTACCATCTATTAAAGATGCAACAAAATCTTCTATTGTTTTTCTTTCACATCCAAGTCTTTCAGATATAATAAAATCTCCAACTTTTAATTGTGTTGGAATTACTTTTGCACCCAATAAAAACAGCTGTTCAGCGAGCTTTGGTTCTCTGCTATCTACAAAAATTACAATTTCATTTTTTTTATCTCCTATTTTGTCTTCAATTTTATTTTCTATACTATCTATGAGTTTTTGTTGGCCTTGCTTTTTCGGCGCAGCTTCTTTGAAAGAAATATTATTGAAAGAAAAGCTTTCAAATTCGCTAAATTGTTTGTTAAGGCGTTCTTCTTTTCTTTTTGTAGACCAATAATATGCCTCATCGACAGTATTTTTTGTAATTAAAATTTCTACTTTGCCAACTTCTGTTCTACCAGTTCGCCCCCGCCTTTGTATTGTTCGAATTACCGAAGGTAGTGGAGAATAAAATACTACAAGATTAACTGCAGGAATGTCTATACCTTCTTCAGCAACGCTAGTACAAACCAAAACATTTAGCTCACCTTTTTTAAAACGTTCAATTATTTCTGCTTGCGTTTTTTGAGACATTCCCGGCTCGAGTCTAGAGGCTTGCCCTATAAATTTGTGCGCAGCAATGCCGGGCATTTCCAAAGCACTTAATATTGGCGCTATGTTATCTCTGTATTCTGTAAAAATTAATATTTTAGAATTTGGATTTTCAGAAATTTGCTTTTTAACAACATCTTTAAGAGCAGCAATTTTTGGATGCTCAATTCCTTTTTGGAACAAATCAAGAGCAAGAGAGTATGCAGCCCTTATTCTAAAATCTGAAGTTATGTCTGTCAGTGTTTTTGTTTTGTGCCTCGAAGCTTCGTTCCAAATTTGATTTAGATAGGAACAAAATGCAGAAATACTTTCAGTCGTCAAAAGTAAAAGCGCGTGTTGTATTTTAATTAAAGAAGCACAAACAGAAAGCGCTCGACCATAATGCTTATCAATTACAAATCTTTTTTGTAGCTCTTGTTTTAGATTTAAAAGTGTTTTGCGAGATAATTTGTTTAAGTTTAAATTACTGTTTGTAAGAGAATTAATAATTTGTACTCTATTTGCAATTGCAGCCTCTAGATTTTCTTTTATGTTTATGAATTGCTGCGGCAAATTTATTAGCACAAAATTTGTTTGAATTGATTTAACATAAGGGGCTATTTCAGGATGGTTTCTATTTCGAATTTCAACTTTATCTAAAAAAAGATTTGTACAAAGTTCTTTTGTTTTTTCTGGTGTGCCTGGGGAGGCAGTAAGAGCCAATATTCGGCAAGAAGGATTTTGTTCTACACAAATTTTGGCTATGAATGAATAAGGATATTCTCCCGAAGCTCTGTGCGCTTCGTCAAAAATCAATAGCGCAAGATCTTTTAAATTAATTTTGCCAGAGATCAAATCGTGTTTTATTGTTTGTGGTGTGGCAAAAATAAGTTTTGCTCTAGTCCATAAATTTTCACGCTCTTTTGGCTCGACTTTGCCTGAGAGAACTGCTAACTCTTCTGGTGGTGAAAAAAATTGGGCAAAAGTTTTAGCGTGCTGGTTTACAAGCGGCAGCGTTGGCGCAAGCATTAAAATTTTTCCTTTTTGGTAAAGCAAGCCAGCCAAGGCAATAGCAATGTGTGTTTTTCCCAAACCAGTTGGTAAAACAACCAGCGTATTTTGATTTAGTGCAGAATTTAGAATTGTTTGCTGATATATGCGCAGTTCTAATTTTTCTTTTTTAAATTCCATGTTAGATTTTGCGTGCAAAAAGCAAAAATGCAGTGTGGCTTAAAGCATTATGTTGTGGGCGAGCAACTGGTAAGTCTATGTGCCATTCACGCTCAAAAACTTCGGAAACTTTTTCTAATATAAAATCTTTTTTAAAATTATTTTTAAGCGCTTTTGCTAGTTCGATTACTTGCGTAATTTGTGGCAAATATGCAACAAACCAACCACCTTTTTTCAAAGCAATTTTTGCTTTTTTTAATATTTTTTCTGGATTGGGTAAGTCAACAACAAATAAATCAGCAAAATCTTTATACTTCTTAAAATTTGCTTCGAAAGCATTTTCCACTTTAATTTCTATGTTTTTTAGTCCAAGAATTTTAAAATTGCTTTGCGCTATTGCAGCAAATTTTGGCTGACATTCGTATGTAATAACTTTTCCACCTTCTCCGATTATGTGTGCTATGTGAGCTGTTAGCCAACCGCTGCCAGTACCAATTTCAATAACTTTGCAACCAGGTCCTAACCCTGTATTTATGAGTATTGCCGCAGCATCTTTTGGTAAAATGACTGCCGGCCCGCGAGATAATTTTTTAAAAAAATCTATAAAAGAAGGCTTTGTTACAGAAAAAACAACACCTTTACTGCTTTTAACTTTTGAATTTTTAATTTTACTTAAATCTATTTGTCCGAAATGTGTTGAAATTTTTTTAACAGCTCTATTAATTAGAAAATGTGTTTTATCTGGTGCAATGAGCAAAAGCCATTCTTGCATGCTTTGCATGCAGAATGTTTTTAAAGCATAATTTTAAACTTTACTGAATGTCTTGGCTAGATGGAATTAAAAAAATTTATGACAAAAATTATAAAATATTATTAGCCATATCTATTGGTTTTTTAATATTTTCTTGTTCTGTGTTGGCTGTTAATAAATTGAAAACTGGAGAATGGCTTGCAAAGAATGTCGATTTAAAAGGTGGTGTGATGCTTACTGTTGAAACAAATACGGATTTAGATTTAAATCTCTTAGAACAAAAGCTTTCAAAAGAACTTGGAACAACAGTTTCTGTAAGAAAACTGCAGGGTTTGGGTGGGGGAGTTATTGGATATTCTTTCACAACAGAGCCAATAAATGTTGATGTATTGTTAAGTGCTGTTAGTAATGCTACGGGCATGCAACTAAAAGAAGGTACTTATACAATAGATAACGTTAGTGGTGCGCTTGGAGCGCATTTTTGGGCAAACACAGTAAAAATTTTGTTGCTCGCATTCTGTGCGATGGCTGTTGTAGTTATAGTTTACTTTAGAAAATTGATCCCTGCTTTCGCAGTTATTCTTTCTGCAATTTCAGACATTGTTGGTACTTTGGCCATAGCAACTCTTTTAAGCATAAAGCTTTCTTTGGGAGGCGTTGCAGCGCTTCTTATGTTAATAGGTTATTCTGTTGATACTGACATTTTACTCTCAACAAAAATGTTAAAACGCGAAGGTGAGATGCAAGAGCGCATATATTCATCTATTAAAACAGGCTTAACGATGCAAATAGCATCGATATCTGCAATGGCAATTTTGTTTTTCTTTACACCTTCAGAAAATTTGAAACAAATAGCACTTTTGTTAATAATTGGTTTGCTCTGTGATGTTCTCAATACATGGATACAAAATGTAGGTCTTTTGAGGTGGTATTTAGAAAGCCATGGCGAGCATTAAGTCTATTTTACTGAATTATAAAGTACTTCTTTTACTTATAGCATTAGTATGCGCAATTGTGGCTTTAAACCCACAACCCTTCGCAAAAGGAGTTGTTGTGGAAAATGTTGTTGCAAATAGTTCGGCAGAGCTAAATGGCATAACCCCAGGCATGCATATAATTTCAGTAAATGGAAAAGAAATTCCAAACAAAGAAGCTTTTGAAGCTTTAGCAGCAACTTTTACTCCAAATCAAACAATTTCTTTAAGCACCAATAAAGGCGAATATGTTTTTTTGGTAGAAGAAAAAGCAGGCACTCCATTTTTAGGTTTTAGTGTTAAGTCCGCACCAAAAACAAATTTGAAACAAGGCATAGATCTTGTTGGCGGCACAAGAGTTTTGTTAAAACCAGAAAGATCTTTAAGCAGCCAACAACTTACAGATGTGATTAATATTATTCAAAAGCGACTAAACACTTTTGGATTGCAAGATATTTCTGTACGTGCTGTGACAGATTTCTCTGGGCAAACATATATTTTAGTAGAACTTGCAGGTACTACACAAGCACAAGCTACAAAACTAATTTCTCAACAAGGTAAATTTGAAGCCAAAATAGGAAACGATAGTGTTTTTTCTGGTACTGATATCAAACAAGTTTGCAGATCTGCAGAATGTTCTGGAATTTGGGCTTGTAACCAAATCAAAGACAAAACATGGGCTTGTCAATTTCAATTTAAAGTAGATATTAGTCCAGAAGCTGCGGCCAAGCACGCTGAAATAACCAGTAAGTTAAGTACAATATTTGTTAGTGGAAAGGCGTATTTGGATAAAAAATTGGATCTTTATTTAGATGATGAGCTTGTAGATTCGCTTTACATATCAGCAGATCTTAAAGGTATTGTAACAACATCTTTTGTTATCGAAGGTTCTGGTATTGGCCAAAGCCAAGAGCTTGCAATGAAAGCAAGCCTTGACAATATGAAAGCACTTCAAACAATTCTAATAACCGGTTCTTTACCTGTTAAGATGCAAATTGTAAAAGTGGATAGCGTCTCTCCTGCATTAGGTGAAGCTTTTTTTAAAACAGCAATGCTTGCGCTAATTGTAGCAATAATTGCTGTTGGAATTATTATATTTTTGCGCTACAGAAAACCTTTGCTCGCGAGCGCGGTATTTCTAACTAGCATGTCTGAAATAGTAATTATTTTAGGTGTTGCAGCACTAATAAAGTGGAATTTAGATTTGCCAAGCATAGCAGGCCTTTTGGCTGCAGTAGGCACGGGTGTTGATGCGCAAATCATTATTACTGATGAGCTGCTCTCTGGAAAAGCATTGCTTGGGGGTTGGAAAGAGCGCGCAAAGCGCGCACTTGCAATTATATTTGGCTCTTTCGCAACACTCGCAGCAGCAATGGTCCCACTTTGGATTTTTGGTGCAGCAATGTTAAAAGGTTTTGCCATTGTTACTTTGCTTGGTGCAGCAATTGGCGTGTTTATTACAAGGCCGGCATATAGTGTTATTGCAGAGCACTTATTGAAAGGAAAAGAAATTTAAGCAAAAAATTCTTTTTATGAGCATGGCCTTGTTTAAAAAAACCTTATTTAAGAAAAGCGAGCTTGGAACAATAGCAGCAATTATTTTGCTCTTAGCATTTGGTTTTTCTTATAGATTTGAAGGACCACCAACACTTACTACATGGGCAGGAAATTTTTTAATATGTCTTATTGCAGTAACTATGGCAGTTCTAGTACATGAAGTAGCGCATAAAGTCGTTGGTGCAAAATTACACATTGATGTAGAACCAAAACTTTGGATTTCCGGAATCGTCGCTCTTTTGCTTGGCGTCTTATTTTCTCATGGACTTTTTGTATTTGCCGCACCTTGGGCAGTAGCTATGAGAGGACGAGCGCTACGACCGGGTATGCCTTGGCCACACATTAGTCCAAAAGAAAAAGCAGTTGTAGCGGTTGCAGGCATTTTAGCAAATCTTGCTTTTGCAATAGTCGCAAAATTGCTTGTGCCTTTTGCAGGGCCATTTGCAGAAAAGTTAATTAGTATAAACTGTGCAATCGCAGTTTATAATTTAGTTCCTTTTTTCACAATTTTGCCTATTTTGGCATTCCAATGGTCTTCGTTAAAGCGAATTGAAGCACCGTATATTGAAGGCGAATATGTTTTCTTTGGAAACAGGCCGCTTTGGGCATTTGTTTTTGTATTTGCAATTTTATTGAGCATATCGCTTAAGTTTTTAAGCATCGGCCTTTCGCTTCTGATTTCTATTTTGGGCTCAATAGGGCTTTGGATCGTTTGGCACTATTTCTTCGAGCCCGCACCAGAACCAAAAGGACCTTGGCCAATTAAATCTTCTTTAATCGCAACAGAAGAAGGCCCAACAATTCGTACTTATAAAAAAATTGCAAAAGGCTTGAAATAGATGCAAAAATTTAAATTTTGAAAAATTTGAAATAAATTTATTAAGTCTTTTTTCTCTTTTAATTTTGGGGCCGTAGTCTAGCTTGGTAGGACCCGCGGTTCGGGACCGCGAAACCCAGGTTCAAAAATTTTGAAAATCCTGGCGGCCCCAGTATCATCTTGTTTTAAGCCAATCTAGTTAATCTAATAATTTATTAATTTAAATTTCCATTAAAAATAAAATCTGCTGCTTTGTATGTTATGTTCCAAACATATTTGTTTCCTAATGGTGTAGCCAAACATTCAAATGCAATTCCTTTTTTGTGTAAAATTGGCTCAAAAAAAGAACAAATTTCTTCACCAGGCGCACTTTCTACATAACTAAAGTATTCTGTATTATAGTTTGGCTCGGAAACGACTGGATTATTTTCATTAGCCCCGCTGTTATTGTAATAGATTTCATAAAGACCTGTACCACCATGCATTGTGACGTTGCAAGGACTCATTTGTGATGTAACATTAATGTCTTTTTCTGCAAAAGTTCCTCCACCAACATAAAAAGCCTTAAGTTCTTTAGAGCAGTCGATGTTGTTTATGCTAAATTCAATTTCTATATTTGGTAGACTGATTCCAGTAACATTTACAACTAATTTATTTTTCCACGATAAATTGTACCATGTTTTTGCTATCCAAGCATTTCTCATTTCAGCAGCAACACGAATTTCTTTAAAATCATTAAAAGGGTTGCTAAATTCGACTTTTTGAAATGTATACAGTGCGCCTAATAAAGTTAGAAAAACAAAAACTAAAGCAATCATATAAATTTGAGCCTTTTGCATTAGAACCTCCCGCGTATGTAAAGTCTTATTTGAATGGGTTTTTGTAATGTTGCAACAGTATAATCAACTCTTGTGCCAAGAAAAGTGCCCAAGCCACATTCTTTAATCGTACCATTTTCCCAAAAACAATTTGTTCCATTCCAATATTCTATTCGGTATTGGTAATTTAGAAAAGCTTGATTTATATATATAGAAAGTGCACTGAAATTTGAATTTGAAAAATCTGTACTATTTATGTATTTAGATAAAATGCCTGCGTGGTCAAGAGCAAATAAATTCTCAAAACCAATAAATTTTAAATCTAAATGGCTTTTAGACGAAATCCAATTATCTGTAACTTTAGGTAAGCCAAAAATTACTAGCATGGCTACTGCTAAAAGCACTATAAATTCGACTAAGAAAAAGAAACCTTTTTTATTTTGTTTCGTTTTATTTTTATTCATTCTTATTGTTGCTTATCACCATACATTTTTACCATGCACTAAGCGTAAATTGTGCGAGCACAGTTTCATTTTGCTCTTCTATAGTAAATGGTTTAATGAGCTTAATAGTACAAAGATTTTTTGGGAGTAAAGTCTGCGCACCAAAACTATTTTGTATAGATATATTTCTGAGCAAAAAAACAAAATTATGTTTCTCCGAAACAGCTTTCTGTAAAAATATTAAATCTGGCTTTGAGCTAAATGAAACATTAATTTCGTCTTGATCGGTGCTATTAATATTTAAAAGAAGTGTTAGTATAGTTCCATTCAAATTGGCTTGCACTATTTGATCATTTGGTTCTGTCGAGCTTATTACATTTATGCTTGTCAATGGAAAATATAATACGAGATTAATTTTATTTGCAAAAGATGAGTTTGCAGTTATTTGCAAACCATCTGTTTTCCTACAAATTGTTACAGCATTTTGATTAACAATACAATTTTCATTTAAAGGTGCAAAGGCGTAAATGGCATAGTCAATTCTCCAAGGCGATTCTGGAGAACTTTTTTGGCTGACTTTTGCATAGCCAAGTATTGATGCATTGCTCCAATGCGCATATGAAACAGAGCCATTACCAGCTCCTAAACCAAATACATTTGCATCTGTTGTAGCATTCCAGTTCGGCGGGTCTCCAGGATATATTAAAAAATTATGTAGTGCTTGAAGTTTTAGACAAGCTTGTGTTTGTGTTAATTTCAAAGATTGTGCCGATGCTGTGTTAAATGCTAAAATACAAACAATACCAACAATTGAAATAAAAGTTGCACTTACCAGTATGAATTCAGCCCATGTTTGTGCTCTTTGCGCAAATATCATTTTATGACACAACTATTTTTTTAGTAACGGATTTAGTTTCAAGCTCGTGTGTAAGTGTTATGCTTATGCCATATTCTCCCGGTTGTGTTGGTGCAATAATTGTTGTTGAAAATTGCCCAAGACTATCTGTAACGAGAGAGAGCATTTCACCCTTCGGACCTATTATTTGTATTTGTGCACCTCCAAGAGGTACTCCTTCATAATATGCTTGGCCAGAAATGGTTACGCTCTGTCCAATACCTACAATTTGTGGTGAAATTTCAACTTCAAAAGACAATTTTGTTGGTAGTATAGTTAGTCCAAATACTACAAAAGTTATGCCTAACATAATTACAACATGTTTAAGGCCTGCAATGAGTTTTTCTTCAGCAAGCTGACCAGCTATAGTGCCGAGAGAAGCAGCCTGTACAATAGCCATTAAGAAAAATAAGTTTTTGAAATAATCTAAACTTAATTGTTCTGCAGGTCTAAATGCCATGCCTGCAAAAACACCAAATCGTTGAATGTATAAAATTGGCAATAATATTTTGTGTAGCATAACAATTATGCCAAGGAATACAAAAAAGACAACATACATGACAGCAATGTGTTGAAACATTGCAGCTCTTTTATCGCTTTCAAGTTTTTTTATTTTATCAATGTCTTCTGCAAGAGAATTTAGCACAGAAACTATTTCACCACCAGAAAAAAAGCTTTCAAAAATTATGCTGTTTGTTCTTGTTATAAGTTCTGATTGCTTAAATTCAGAAGTAAATTGTAGCCATGCTTCTGGGAAAGGTGTTGCCCAAGAAAGGCTCGCAGAAAGCTTCTTAATGTATGGTGTTAGCTCACCATACTCTGCTTGTGCAAGCGTATTGATTGCTTGAGGCAGAGTCATGCCAGATGCTATGGCTTGTGTAAGATCTCTCAAAAAATTTGGATATATTTCTTCTACTTTTCGAATATGTTCAAAAGAAACATATTTTAGCCATAAAACAGGAATTAAAAGAGCCACAATGGCTGCCGAAATGAGAAATATAATTGGAGGAGATAAGCGGCCAAGCAAATAAAGGACTATTGTAACAATGATTAAAATAGGCAAACCTACCAAAAAACTTTTTTCTATGTTTTTTCCTATCTTTAGCATTTTAGTCTTCTAAAGGTGATATGCTTTTTGCAATAATTATGAACATTGCAGTTATAATTGGTATGCCAACTGCAACTATGAGCACATTTACTGCTTTTAGGAGCGAAACAGGTACAGCTCCAATCGAAGACATAATTGATGAAATTATAATAAAAAATATTGCTCCGATAATTATTAGTGTAACATAAACTTCTATTAAAAGAGAAAGAAACGAGCTAAATTCTTGTAATTTTCGAGAATATTCTGCAACAAAACCATTTGCTTTTTCTTCTAAAAATTTACCCAAATCTCCACCTATTGTTATAGTTGTGCGCAGCCCAGCAAGAAGTTCTGTCCATGCTGGGCTTGGCGAGCGCGCAATGGCTCTGACAAGAGCTTCAATTATATCTAGACCAAGAGTTTCTATATCTGAAGAAATTTTTGCAGCTTCTTTAGATAACTCCCCATATTCTTTAAATTTTGCCAAAATTTTAAACATGTATTGAGGAGGCATGCCTGAATGAGCCAGCGTGGCGAGATAAAGTGTAGCAAATGGAAGAGCATTTTCTATTTTCTTTTTCCGTTCATCAGCAACTAACCAAGGATAATAATAAATAAATGCAAAAGTAATTGTGCTTGCAATGGCTGCAAGCACAAGACCAATTATTAAAGATAAAATACCTTGCTTTAGAAGATATGCGAAAAATGTTGTAAGAAAAAAAGCAATTAGGAATGCAACCACAAAACTAAAAAGCGAAAGCGAAGCCCAATCTTCTGCTGTATATGTCAATCTAGCTCTTTTAAGAGCATTATCTAGTTCTTTTTGCTTGCTAAATCCTTTTGCCAAATCTCTAAAAATGTTTGGTATAAATTTTACAGCTTTCATTTTGTTAATCTTTCAAAAAGCTCTTTTGGATTGGTATAATATTCTACTATTAGAGCTGCAACTTTTCTAAATCCAGTTATTCGCTTTTCCTGTGCCTTTTTAAGTACAAGCGCACGGCGCATTAATTCGTCAATTATTTGTTCCTCCGAAAAGCCCAGGCGCGGCGCTATTTTTGCCAAAATTGAGCTTTGGTGCGCTAAAAAAACATCTTCTAACGGTTTCCACTCAAAAGCAATGTTTGTTTTGAGCTCATCTTTTTTCCTATCATAACCTTCAATTTCAACGACTTGAGAAACTCGTCTTATGAGCTTGCCTTCTCTTTGTGTTTTTTCTAAGAAAACTATGATATCTAGATTTTGTAATAGTGATGTTGGAAGTGAAATTGGCCTTGTTGTTAGGCGATCTATTACAGCTTCGATAGAGTCTGCATGCAATGTGCTGAGTGAGCAATGGCCTGTTGCCATTGCTTGAAACATAACAGATGCTTCTCTACCTCGCACTTCACCAACAATTAAAACATCTGGCCTTTGGCGAAGCGCTGCTTTTAGCAAATCAAAAAGTGTAACTTCGCCATACTTTTTTGGTCCGTAACCAGCACGCGCAATTTGTGGTATCCAATTGACTTGAGGAAGTTTTAGTTCGGCCGTATCTTCTATTGTTATTATTTTCAAATTTGGTTGTATGAATTGCGAAATACAATTCAAAAAAGTTGTTTTTCCAGCAGCAGTTGTGCCAGCAATTAGAATTGATTGTCGCGCCTCGATGGCGAGCCAAAGATAGGCAAGAATTAGTGGATCTGTAGTATTATTGTTTAACAAGTCAATTATTGTAAAAGGTCTGACAAAGAATTTTCTTATGCTAAAGTTGCTTCCTCGTCTTGCTATGTCAGTTCCATATGTTGCTTGAAGTCTCGAGCCGTCTGGCAAAGTAGCATCCAATAAAGGTGTAGCTATGGAAATTGTTTTGCCAGCTTTTTGGGCAAGTTTCATGACAAAAGCATCAATTTCTTCTTTGTCTTTAAACCATATGTTTGTTGACATTTCGCCATAAAGTGGATTTCTGTGAAAAATGAAAACCGGAAGTCCAGCCCCATCTGCAGAAATATCTTCTATGTTTGGATCCCGCATTAAAGGTTCAATTTTACCATAACCTATTGTGTCTCGCATTATGTAATATTTTGCTTTTAACACATCTTCATCAGTAAGAGAAATGCCTTCTTCAGACCAAATTTCATCTATTTTTTTGTTTACGTAGCCAACAACTTCTTTTTTTGCTTTTAGTTCATACGGCGAAATTTCCAATCGCTCTTGTAATTTTTTAATTGTTTTAGAAACAATTTCTGAGAGCTCAGAAGATAAGACTGGCTCTTCAACAATATATATTAATTGATTCGTTATTGGATTGAAACGAATTGTGGCTGTGGCCACAACATATCTTATTCCTTTCCAATCAACTTTTATTAATGGGTATGTTTCATAAACTTCACGAAGTGCTTCTGTCAGACCTTTTTGTATTGGTGTCGGTTTAAATGTCTTTGGAAGAGCTATTCTTTTTATTTCTACTTTTTCTGCTCTTTCTTCAGGCTCAGAAATTTTTTCAGAAATCTTTTCTTCTTTTTCAACTTCACTTTCAACTTTTTTCTCAACTTTTTCAATTTCTTCTGTTTTTTCTATCTTTTCTATTTCAGGTTCCTTTGTTTTTTTAATTGCTCGAAGTTTAAGTATGATGTTTTGAATAGGTGTGGCCATTATTATAATTTGTATGTTTGCTTTTAAAAAGCTATTTTAGTATAAAAGCTCTATTTTAGTAAAACTTTGCTTAAATTATAAAGAGTTAATTCTATGTAGCCTTGTTTTGAGTCGACATAGCCACGAATAGAAAGATTTTCCCAAAAGATCTTTTTTTGTAAAATGCTTGATGGATTTCCAATTGTACGAAATGTTAACATATCATCTTGCCCGAATATTGAATAGGGCTTATCACCTATTCGCTCAGGAATGGTTATGTTTAAACTTATATTCGTTGTACTAGAATTTATTAAAGTGCTTAGCATCCTAAGCTCAAGTAAATTATTTTCGATTTTTTGTGCAACAAAATTCATTTCTATAACATCTTTGCTAGATGTTAAATTTGATTTGTAAAATTGAAGAAATAAAAAAATTCCTCCAGCAATTACAAATGCTGCTGCAATTGTTAAAATTAAATAAATTATTCCAACTTGGCCTCTTTTAACAATTTTTTCCATTTTTAATTCATCTTATGGTAAATTCAACAAGCTGGCTTATTGTTTTATTGCACAAAGTTCCTCCAATATTAATATCGTTTGTAATGTTTTCACCAGTCCAAATCAAATTTATTATTTTTTGTCCAGTGCCAGCAGCAGCTTGTTCACCCGGAATTAAAATAATTCTATAACACTCATTCCAACTCCCATTTGAAATATTTAATGGCACAAGATACAAAAAAAATTCCAGCGCACCTCGTTCAACGAGTAAGCAAGGCTCTTCACCTAGAGGTATTGGATTAAAAGACACAAAATTTTCTGGCAAACTTTTGCCAGAAATATCTATTTGATTTGAGCCAAAAAGAACCTTTTGAGGAGCAGGATTAGCCAATTTGTATTGGCCAGACAGTTTTAAAACAGAGGTATTTTCTTCTAATGTTAGTAGTGCTAAAGTACCTTTTGGAATTTCAAATTGTGTTGAAAGTGCACCTTGTTCATTTGCAACAGTTTTAATTGCAGAACAAAGCTCTAGCAATTGCCCTCTTAATTTTTGTGCAGCATATTCATCTCGAGTTTGTTCTATCAAAGGTGTAGCCCAAAAAAATGTAAGCGAAACGATTATTACAGCCATCGCTATGATAAGTAAAAAAGCAATTATGTCTGTTTGTGCCTTTTGCATTTTTTGTATTTTTACATTCTTTACATTCTTAACATTCTTATGTACTTTAGTATATTCTTTAAACAAACCAACATATAAATTAAAAAAAAGGAGTTTTTAAATTTTCGTTCTTTTTCTTTTTTTCTATATAAATAACAAGTAAATAAAAAAGAATTTCTTCAAATTAAAAATCAAATCAAAAAAAGAAAAGAAAAATTTATTTTATTCCGGACACCAATTTGTTGTACAGAAAGCCCAGCCTATCAAGGATGCGTTTTTATTTAGTTGATTATAACTTGTTTCTCGTACAAAAATTGTTGAGCCATAGTGTTTTGGTTTTGAGCCGAGGTAAGCTTCAGCTTTAATATAATATCCTGTTGCTGGATAATCCCAAGGATCTAGCACAACATGAGTTTTAAATGGGCTACCTGGTGTGGCGATGCCAATCATCGTATATGTGGAAACATCGTAAATATACACAATGCTTT
>JBMFNW010000006.1:0-27887 GCA_049969975.1 Candidatus Nanoarchaeia archaeon | reverse complement strand
ATTTTCATAAAAAGCCATATTAAAATTTATTTAAAAAGCTTTTCAGATTTTCGCGCTGTAAAATCTACAAATTTATAAAACAAAAATCAATTATGGGTTGCAAGGATGGGCTCTATAAGCATAAATTTTCAAAAAATTATTTAGAAAAACACACAAGCGATTATCCCGGATGCTTTTGTGGAGCAAAACAGCTATCCATACGTGCTCGATTGTAAGTAAAACGGATCTGGTTTAACCCATTCCGGATATTGCACTTGCCAAATTTTAATTGGGCCAATAATGCGTCCTTGGTAAATTGCTAAGGGCAAGTCATCTTGATAAACCAGCTCAAAATAAGGCGAGCTTTCGTTGTAAATATATAAGCGAGCAAAATTTGTATCCCAAACTTTTTCAGAGAGCCACAGTGCTCCCCCAATCTCTATTGCCCGACCACTTTGATCAATAGAAGGTATTAAGACAAGACAGCCTTTAAGACTTTGATTTTCTGTTTGGAATTCTATTTTATTCCCCTTTATATAAATACATGAAATTGGAATTGTTCGAATTTCTTTGTTATATACAACATATGCAATTGGGTTAGTTATTGTTTCATTTTGTAAAGTTAAACTAAAGCCACCGATTCCGGCACGGTTTTTCGGTAAAACGAGTTTATTTATTACATAATCTTTGTCAAATGGCCAACCACCTTCATAAATTAATGCAGTTCCATTTCTTACTTCTTTTTGTTGTGTGAGAACAAAGATGCCTATCGTGCTTTCTCTATCTAAATTTTCATCAGAACCAATGAATGAAAAAGCATGGTATTTTAATATCTCTTCATCAGATATTAATATATGTGTAACATTGTGTGTTTTAAGATATGTGAGTGTGCTATTTTCATCTTTTCCTGTTAAGAAATATCTACCTGATTGGTGATTCCAACCCATTGAATTTCCGCCATCTGTAACGGCAGCCCTTTCCCCGACAGTAATTGTAAGGTAACCATAATCCCACCAATGCGCAACAACAGAATCTTTTGGCGTCTGTTCACGCAAAAATTTCATTGCAGCTTCCCATTGCCCAGGCGTCATTGAGCCAGAATGTTTATTAATTATGGCAGAACTTTGCGCTGCCGTAACAAATCCAAATAATGAAACTAATACAAGAATTATAATTGTAACAATTTTTATTTCTGCTCTTTGCTTTTTTGCCCACTCAAATGTGTTTGAAACGAAAAAGCCAGCTGCAATGGCCATGGCAGGTACAGTAATAAAAGTAAGTCTAATTTGATCTCTTGCAGCTAAAAGCGTAGAAATAAGCAAAATTCCAAGCAAAAGCCAAGGCCATTTGCTTTCAAAAGAAAGATCTTTTTCTTTTAAAGTTGCAAAGAGCCAAACCGAAGCCAACATAACAACAAATGTAATTAACCATAGCATATATGTTTTTGAGAAAAATTCTACCACTATGCCACCAAAACTTGAAAATCTTCCAAAAAGGAAAGTTGAAATGAAAAGAATATACGCACTAGAAGCAAGCAAAGCGTATTTTTTGTTTTTAGAATCGAACGAGTTAAATAAGTAATAGAAATAAAGCGTTGAGCCAGCAAATGCCAGCAAAAGTATTATGCCGAAGCTTCTCCACCAATCTGTAAAGTAGGGAGCAGCATTTTCAGCAACGGTAAAGAAAAGTCTGCTAGCTCCTTTTTTTGTCAAAAACAAAATAATGTCTGAAAATTTTATAAATTTTCCAAAATAATTAACGACTAAGCCGAGAGCAAGTGCGATACAAAAAGAAACTAAACTTGCATATTTCTGTAGACTAAATTTTGTTTTGTTCAACAACAAAGTGAGCACAGCATAGCCAAACATAAAGAATAGCAAAAGGTTCGGCCAATTTTTAAGAAACCCAGCACCTTGGTCTGTAACAATCGAGCCGAAAATTAAATAAGTTATTAACCACGGCGTGAAAAAATGTATTATTTTTTTTGCTTTATTTGTTAAAGCCACAAACACAAGTCCAAATAGCGCAAGGCTTCCAGGCAAAAAGATGTAGCCTCCCCAGCTTCCAGCCATGAAAGAGGCAAAAAGCCCAGAGAGGCCAGCAAAAGATATTTTTAAAATATGCTTTTGGCTTTTCCATGCAAGCACAAATAACCAAAGCGAAATAAAAAACCAAAGCATTGAAATTGCTTCATGATCTGCAAATCCTGCACCAGTTCGTTGTATGTATGCAGGAATTACTGCTAAAAAAGCTACAGCTATGAATGCAGTTTTATAATTTAATATTTCTTTTACAAACAAGAAGAAAAATATGAATGAAATTATTGTTATGACTGGCGGATATATGATGTGCCATTCTATTTGACTAAGATTGGGAAAAAAGATATGAAGGAACTTATATAGTATAACTAATGTTTTTGGAAAAAAGATCGTTCCTTTTGTAGATAGCCCAACAGGAACATATCGCATATAATCTATCGCAGGCACACTGCCTTGTTCAAGTAACATTTTTGCATGTCTAAAGAAAAAATACGAATCGAGCTCGATTAGGTATTTGCCTCGAAGCAAAGGCAAATTTTGAATTCTGATCCAAAGTGCAATTGCAAAAATGGGCAGCAGACCTAACCAATAAATAAACTTTTCTTTCTCAGCAAAAAACTTTCTAACGCTTTCAACCATACTCGCAGTCTTTTGATTAATTGGTAAATTTTCTGACATGTAACAAAATTAAAAAGTAAGCTCTATAAATCTTATGTTTTTGATTTAGTTGATAATTTAGTTGATTATAGTTTAAGTTAATTTAGTTAAAATTAATAATATAAAAATAATACAAAAACTGCAAGCATAAGTTCCATGCCCAAAATGGCTTGAACGGTTCTTTTTTCTGTTTTTGCAAATCGCATAAAAATGTGAGTTAGTGAAGATATTTTTTCAGGAGGTTTAAGGGTGCCATCTTGCAACGGCACACCAAAGGATTCTCCTTTGAATTTGCTTTTTGCTTTCAACACAAATTCTGCAAAATAGGGCAAAAACAATATAATCGCAGATGTCGTAGCATCACTAAGTATTGCTACAGCACCTATCAAAGCACCAATAGTATAAGTTAAACAATTTCCTGGAAATACTTTTGCAGGATACCAATTAAATAGTAAAAACGCGAGAAGCGAAGCAGTACATAAGCAAGTCAAAAGCGCAAGCCACGGTGCGCTTTTGAGTAAAATAATTGTTAATGTGCCGAGAATTATTGCTCCCATACCAGCTTCTAAGCCATTCAAGCCAGCCAGCATGTTAAAGCCGTTTGATGCCCCAACAATCGCAACAGGCACAAGTATTAGTGGAAAGTATAGACCAAAATCAACATTGCCAAAAAAAGGTATTGTTAAATTTGTTTGACTAGCATTTAAAACTGCGAGAGGGATTGCGATTGGGATTGTAAATAGTGGTTTTTGCCACTGCGCAAGACCTTTTTTCCAACCTAAAATATCATCTATAAATCCTAAAAAACCAGCAAGTAAAAGTGTACATGCAATGGCAAGAACTTCTACAAAATGCGTAGCAGATCTCCAAATAAAAGTTTTAAAAAATACATAAAAAAAGATTCCAAAAATCGTAGAAAATAAGACTGCTATGCCCCCAGCCTCAGCACACGAAACACTTTTAGCTTTATTCATGTCTTTTCCGACAAGACCAAATTTTTTTGCAGCAAAAATCCAACCTTTAGTTAAAATATGCGATGCAAAAAAAGTTGATATAATAATTATAGCAGTAAATATCACAGTTCCATACATAATTTTAAAACTCTATTATATACTTAAAAAGTTTTTTTACTCCCAAAAATTTGCACTTACATAAACTTCAATTATCCCAGCAATTATTATAATTCCAAGAGCAAGCAAAAGCAGCCCAACCACATCAAAAACAGTTTTTCTCATTGTTTTTCTTGCATCTGTATCTTTTTCTAATACAGCTATTGATAAAAGCATACCAGCCAAAATAGAGATAAAATATGCAAGAATTTCCAAAATTCCGTGTGTTAAATATCTTAAAATGCTGGCAGATATTATATTTGTATAGTGCACAACTGCATTGTTCACATTGGCCGAGTAAAGTGTAGCAAAAGCCATGCGTATTTTATTTCCAATGGCAACGCCAATCACAGAAGCATTCCATGTTATAATGAACAATGCGCCAGGTCCAAACAAAAACGCAAACAAGAAAGATAAAAATAAAACTTTTATGTTGTTTGCTAAAATTGCTAAGAAAGCGCTTTTTATCGCCGAACCTGTAAATGCCAAATTCATGGTTCTAATTGTAGCGAGTTGCTGATTAAATAATTCTTGAATAAGGTTTGCAGGCAATAGCACATACCAAAAAACCACTGCAAACACAACACCTAAGAAAAACCAAACAAAAAATTGTAATGTTTTATCTGATTTGCTCCAAATAAACAATTTTAAGTAATTTTTGCTTCTATCTTCTTTTTTCTTTTCAAGCATCGAAATTGCCCAAAAGAAAGGCATGCCTAAAAAAGTTATAAGTACAACGAAAAACAAAGATGCTTGAGATTGAAATACCCTATGTGCAAAATACAGCGCCAAAGAAGTATAAATAAATGCTAAAATCATGGTGCAAGATACTTTCCTCTTTAGAACTGTAGAAAATAGGAAATTTTCAAGCACCATTAAAAAATATTTTCTATTAACAATTTAAAAATTTGATGTATTTGATAAAAGTAAAAAGTAGCGCAAGTTTTATATCTTTTTGCAATATCTTTTTTTCAGTGTTAGGAGGCAAAATGCTACAAATGCGAAAAATTTCGGAAACAATTTCTTTAAAAGTATACACTGACGACGGGCTATTTTTCGGCGAAGTTGAAGAAGCATTAATAAAAGGAAATAAAATCGAAAGTTGGAAAATAAAGGCTGTGCGAGATAGTTTTTTGAATAAGACTCTTGCTGGTGCGAAAGGTGTGATTGTCCCACATGCAATGGTCAATGCAGTAGGCGATGTTATGATTGTGTCTAGAAGCGCAGCCCCATCTTACTCAGAAGAAAGTAAAGATTAATTAAAAAATCAAAAGCAATTAAATAGTTTAAAATAATGGAATTTAGCTTTAAATCTACTGCTGAGCTCGAAGTACCAAAAACACTCATCGAGCAAATAATTGGGCAAGAGCACGCAGTAGAAATAGTTAAAAAAGCAGCAAAGCAACGAAGGCACATACTTCTTATCGGCGCACCAGGTACAGGCAAAAGTATGCTTGGACAAGCTCTTGCTGAGCTTTTGCCAAAATCAAAGTTGATTGATGTTTTAGCTTTTCCAAATGAATTGGATGAAAATCAACCAATAATTAAAACAGTGCCTGCTGGAGAAGGTAAAAAAATTGTTGAGCAAGCAAAAATTACAAATCTTTCTTTGGGTAAAAATCAAACTTTGCTGTTTTTTATTTTAGCACTTTTTGTTATGGCTACGCCTTGGTGGATACGAAGTATTTATGGCGATATAATGGCTGCAGCTTCTCTTATTGCCGGCACATTATTTGTTGGGGTGTTAGCCCTTTATTTTAATATAAGTATTAAAAAAAACAGCAAGGCAGAACCAAAACTTTTAGTAGATAATTCAAAATCTGAAAAAGCACCATTTGTTGATGCGACAGGAGCACATGCAGGAGCATTACTCGGTGACTGCTTGCACGATCCGCTACAATCTGGCGGACTAGGTACGCCAGCACATCTTAGACTTGTGCCCGGCGCCATACACCGCGCAAATGGCGGCGTTTTATTTATTGATGAAATATCTACTCTTGATGTACATATGCAACAAGAACTTTTAACAGCACTACAAGAAAAAAAATATCCCATAACAGGCCAATCTGAACGAAGTTCTGGTGCAATGGTTCGAAGCACTGCAGCACCGTGCGATTTTGTACTTGTTGCTGCAGGCAATCTCGAGTCTGTGCAAAAGATACATCCCGCGCTAAGATCTAGGATACGTGGGTATGGCTACGAAGTGTATATGAATGATGTTTTGCCAGATACACCAGAAAATAGAATGAAGCTTGCACGCTTCGTAGCACAAGAGGTGATTAAAGATGGCAAAATACCGCATTTTTCAGTTGAGGCTGTGCAAGAAATAATTGCAGAAGCAAAAAGACGTTCAGGTTCAAAAGATAAACTTACTTTGATTTTGCGAGATCTTAGTGGTTTAGTTCGAGCGGCAGGAGATATTGCCCGGGAAGAAGGTGCAGATCTTGTGACAGCAAATCATGTTTTGAGAGCAAAAAAACTTGCAAAAACATTAGAGCAACAAATTGCAGACAAATATATTGAAAAGAAGAAAGAATATGAAGTTGTTAATGTTTCGGGTGAAGCAATTGGTAGAATTAATGGTTTGGCTGTAATTGGCACCCAAACATCTTGTTCTGGAATTGTTTTGCCAATCGAAGCCGAAGTAACGCCCGCAAGCACTCCAATTGAGCGAAGAAGATTTATGGCTACAGGCAAACTTGGTCAAATTGCAAAAGAGGCCATAACAAACGTTTCAGCAATAATAAAAAAGAGATATGGACATGATATAAAAAATTACGAAATTTACGTACAGTTTTTACAAACTTCAGACTCTGGCGTTGAAGGGGATTCTGCATCTGTTGCAGTTTCTTTAGCAATTCTTTCTGCTTTAAAAGGCATTCCAATAAGACAAGATACTGCTGTGACGGGCTCGCTATCTGTGCGAGGAGAAATTTTGCCTGTTGGAGGCATTATACCAAAAATAGAAGCGGCTTTAGCAGCAGGCATAAAAAGAGTAATAATTCCCGAAGCAAACTTAAAAGATGTGCTGTTGCCAAAGCAAACAAACATAAAAATAATTCCCATAAAGCGCTTTGAAGACGCATTTCAACACATCTTTAACAAATCAAAAATTTAAATTTGATTTGGTATCAAAAGATTTATAAATATATATTTGAGTATACAATTGAAAAGCTCATGCTTAAAAATGACGAGGCTTTAATCTCATATATTCACAAGCTCAATGCTTTGGCATCAAACTGCCTGATTGTAGTCGAAGGGCAGAGAGATGCTGCAGCATTAAGGCCTCTTCTAAAAGCAGAGCTTTTCATACTAAATAAACAAAAAAGAAGCTTATATGAGGTTGCTGAGCAACTAGCCAAGAAAAATAAAATGGTTATCTTGTTGCTAGATGCGGACTCGAAAGGTCGCGAAATAAGTGCAAAGCTAGCTCATGCTTTGCAAAGTTTGGGTGTTTCGTACAGAAAAGAAACCAAACTGTTAAAGCTTGCAAGAGTTCGCGAAGCAGAAAATTTAGCCTCAGCAGCCTCAGAGCTTCTTTGCTGAGGTGAAAAATGGGAAAAATAAGTCCAATATCTATAAAGTATGTTATACATGCAGAGCTAGAACTAAGCGGCGTAGTAGAAAAGCCAGATATAATAGGTGCTATTTTTGGTCAAACAGAAGGTCTTCTCGGAGAAGAGCTTGAACTTCGCGAATTACAAAAATCCGGCAAAATTGGCAGAATCGATGTCGTGCTTGAAAGTAAAGCAGGACATACTGTTGGTGAAATTTTGCTACCAAGTTCGATGGGCAAAGCAGAAACAGCAATCATTGCTGCAGCGCTAGAAACTATTGAACGTGTTGGTCCTTGCGATGCAAAAATACGTGTGACTAAAATAGAAGATGTGCGTGTTGCTAAAAGAAATGCAGTTTTAGAACGTGCAAAGCAGCTTTTACAAACAATGGTTTCGGAATCACCAGACATTCGAGCATTTACAACACTTTTAACACAAAATCTTAGAGAAACAGAACTAATAGAATACGGTCAAGAGAGACTACCTGCTGGGCCAGACGTAGATACTTCTGATGAAATAATAATTGTAGAAGGACGTGCAGACGTTGTTAATTTGCTCCGATATGGTATAAGAAATGTTATTGGTATGAAAGGTGCAAAGCCGACAGATACAATTATAGATCTTACTAAAAAGAAAGTGACAACTCTTTTTGTAGACGGCGATAGGGGCGGCGACTTAATAATAAAAAATTTAGCAAGCCTTACTGATTTGGATTTCGTTGCTAGGGCTCCAGATGGTAAAGAAGTTGAAGAGCTAACACAAAAAGAAATACTAAAAGCGCTAAGGCTTAAAGTATCTTGGGAGCAAGCAAAAAATGAAATAAAAAACAATTTTGGCAAAATTGGAGATGCACATAAAGTTGATGCATATGAAGTTGAGGAAGCACACATACATCAAGTACCTTCGAAATTAGAACCAAAAACTGAAATTAAACAAGGGCTTAAGCCAACAGCAATTGCTACACTAAAACAATTAGCAGAGGAAATAGTTGGCTCACGTGGAGCATACATTTTAGATAACAATTTTTCAATTTTGGGTAAAGTACCAACAAAAGAACTAGAAACAACATTGACAAATCTCGATGATGTCTATGCAGTTGTGCTTGATGGCGAAGTTGGCCCAAGCCTCGCAAAGCTTGCAGATAGCAAAGGCATAGCTTATTTAGTTGCAAAATCTGCAATAGCTAAGCCATACAAAGCAAAGCTATTGTTTTTTGGCAAATTTTAGTTTTTTAATTATTTTTTCAAAATTTATTTTTTCTAAAATGTGTGCAAAACAAAGACCTAATAAAGCCCCAGCAATTACATCACTAAACCAGTGAAGGTTTAAAATTATTCTACTTAAGCAAACAAGGAAGGCCCACGCCCAAACAAAACTTTTTTTCCACTTACTTTTTATGGGCCAAAATAAAGCCATCGCAGCAGCAAGTGCTGCATGTCTGCTCGGAAAACTATTTTCACCAGACAAATTAGGCCTTTCTCGTTCAAAAAAGTATTTAAAAGCACCAGTAATAATAAATATTAAAATAATTGCAAGAAAAAATTTTGTAAAATTTGCAGAAATTTTATTTTTTTTATAAAGCAAATATGCCTCGAGTAAGAAGAGTAAATAAATCGAATGTGTTATTGCTAAAAAGATTACTATGAGAATTGTATTCTGTGTGCCCAAAATATTTTGCACACCCAAATCTAAATTTGTTATAGGAATTTTCATAGGATTTTATATGATTTTTACTCCAAACTTTTTAAATAAATTTTTTGCAAGTTGTTCTGGTTTTAAATATTTTCTTTTTATTTCAGCCACTAAACGCTCTTTTTCTATTTTAACATTTTTCCATTTTTGTTTAAATTTATTAATGTGTTCTTTTGAAACATGCAGTGGCGGGCCAAAAAGCACTTTCTTTTTTGACAGAGGCTTGTTAGGAAAACAAAACCAAAAATATGTTATGTGTTTAGTGAAATCGAATTCCCAATCGCAAGTAATTATTTCAAAATCATGAGATAAAAATTCTTTTTTCAAATTTTCAAAAATTTTTTTCATTTGTGCACCAACAACATCCTTTTTTCCTTTTGGTGTTTTACGACTAAATATAATGATTTTGTTACCTGCACAAGTCTTTTTCACATTTTTAATGCTAAATTTAGGAATCTTAAAAAAATTCAAAGAAGGATTTTTTAAGAATTCTCTAGCAGCTTTTCTAAATTTGTCAAACTTTTCAAAAGTTAATGCTGCAGCAGCATTTCTGTCCTTTTCTATTGGATCAACAAGTATGAGCGGGCCAATAGTTTTTTCTTTAGAAAGCTTTTGTAAAATTTCATTTTCATTTTGATAGTGCTTAGCAGGGTCTAAAATTACTTTAGCAGGCCAGTTGGCAGCAGCATTTATCAAATTCAAGAAAGAACCATAATATATTACTAAAAGATCTGCCAAATGACCCGAAAATCCGCCAATGTATGATTCTGCACCATAAACTTTTACAGCTTTCATGAATTGCTTTGCCAGTCGTATGTCTGTTTTGCATTTAGCTTTTTGTACGTATGCAATGTGAAGAGGAGAGTAATCTGTTATATTTTTTGCTTGTTTTCCGCCACTAATATCTAAAACAGGAATAAATTCTAAATTGTATTTGTCAAAAGTAGTTGAAAAATAATCTCTGCTTCCTTTTAAGCAATTTATTTTTGTCCAAACTTTTTCTAAAATCTTTTTTGTATAAAAAGAAAGCTCTGCGCTTTTATCAGCATACTTTGAATAGTCAAAAATTAGAAAGAAATCAATATCTGATATGTTTGGAAGCCAAGTTCCTTTTGCTACCGAACCACCAACTAGCAATTTTGCAGCATACCCTTCTTTTTTTATTACAAAATTAATTTTCTTTTTAACCTCACGAACAATTTGATTTATTTTTTTCTGTTCTTTTTTCGTTGGTGTGACTAGCTTTTTAGCTTGTTTTAATACTGTGGCCAACTGCATAAATTAAAAGAAGCAAAAGACATTAAAATGCTTTCTTTTTTTATCTAATGGGCCCGTGGTCTAGTGGTATGACACTCGCTTCACAGGCGAGGGATCGCAGGTTCGAATCCTGCCGGGCCCAGTGAAATTTACTTATGATATTATTGAAACTGAATTAAAATCTTTAAAGAAAAAAATTAGTCGATTACAATTGTTTTTACAGTAGTTTTTTCTATGTAATCGACTTTTCTTTGCAAATCTGTCAATGTAGCTCGAATGGAGTTTATTGCATTTTGTATTGTAGGGAGCTGTGCGGTTTGGTTTTCTAGCAAACTTATTTCGTTTTTTAAATTTTCTACAACATTTGTTAAATCCAAAAGCGCAGAACTGTTAGAATTTATTTTTGAATTAATCAAGTCAACTTGGCTAAAAAATTCTTCTGCAACTTTGTGCAGTTCTGTATTTTTCTCAGAAAGTTCGCTCGCATATTCTTGCAAACGTTTATTTTCCTCTTCTATGCTCGTTACACATTCTGAAATTGCAGCAAAATTACTTGTTGCATTTTCAAATTTTTTGAGATTTTTTTCAGAAGTTCTTTTAATATCTGCTATTGCGTCGGAAATAAATTTTATGGAATTTTTTAACGATTCAATACTTTCTTGGTCAAAAACAGATTTTATATTTGCAACATCTTGCTTAAGTGCAGCATGCTCTGAAGAGAGGGTACTTAATATATCTGCCATGTCATTTTTTACTTTTGACAAAGCATTTATTTTAGCAGAAATATTTGCTTGCGAGTCAAAAAGTTTTGCTATTTCTTTTCGAACGCTTTTTATTTCAGATTCAGCCTCGCTTCTAGCTGTCTTTGAATTTAAATAAAGTTTGGCAATTTCTTTTTGCAAATGTGCTACTTGCTTTTCTAAAGCTTTTATTTCTTTACCAAAATCATTTGTATTTTTGTTAGGCATAAACATAAAGCAACTTTAGGTATTAAAAAACTGCGTTGCTACTTCGCAGTATTATTTCTTTCAGCAAGTTTCTTTTCAACATCTTCAGGCAAAGGCAATCTTTGCCCCGGCTCAATTTTGAAATATTCATAAAATTTTCTTGTAGGTTGAAGCCATTTGCTCAAGCCAGATTTATGACTTTCTATAAATCCTTTTTCTATAAGTATCTGAATATGTTTGTATGCTTTGTTTGACCTAACGCGTACAACATCACATTGCCTAGCACCGCCACGCCAAGCAATGTATGCAAGCGTCTCCAAAACAGAGCGTTCAAATTCAGGTATTGTGGCTTCACGAATTAATTCAATGTGTTCATCAGGTATCTTAAATCTCCAAACATCGCCTTCATTTATAAGTTTTATATTTTTTTTGTTCCATTCTTGTTTTAGTTCTTCTAGTATTTGTTTTATGTCTTCTTTTAAACCGAGATTTAGCTTATTTGCAAGCAAGTCTATTGTTACGCCTTCAGGAATGCAAAACAAAATAGATTCAATTTTTGCTTTCAAATCTGCTTTGTTTTCTATTTCCATATTTTCATTTTCTTTTCAAACTTTTCAATTATTCTTTGATAGATTCTTTTAATAATTTTTTATCAAATTCTTTTTCATCAACCATAATTATAATTTTTCCAAAAGGAATTTCTTGCCGCAATTCTACTTTATTTTGTTGGGCAAGATGTAAGAGTGGCAAAAGTGTCCAAATAATATCTTTTTTTTCTTTACTAGGCAAAAGTTCTTCAAAAGAAATTGTTGTTCTTTTTAAGCTTTTGATGAGTGCTTTGATTTTATTAAAAAGCATTTCAATTTTTTCAAAAATGTTTATTTTTTTAATCTCTGGCTTAATTTGGGGAGGGGCTTTGAGTTCTAACCATCTGTTTTTTCTTCGTTCTTCAACCTCAATTGCTTTCTTTAAAGCTTCAATTAATTCGAGAAGAGTAACTTTTCTTTTTCTAGGAAGAGGTATTTTTGGATCTATTTTTACTTTTGTAAATCTTTTTTCAAAATCTATACTACTAATCATTAGCTCTTCTGATTCATCTAAGTTTTCTTGATTTTCTTGAGGATTTGTAAGAGCTAAAAGTTGTTCCAAGCCTATTTTTTCAGCCTTTAGCTTTAACAAAATTGCTGCAGCCAAAATTACTTTTCCAGATAATTTGAAATTTAATTCTTTCAATTTAGAAATTATTTTCAAATACTCTTGCGCGAGGATGCTTATATCAATATCCCACGGATTAATTTTTTCTTCGCGTACAAGTTCATATAAAAGAGATTGCCAAGTTATATCTTCGCTTTGAAAAATAAGCTCTTTGACTAAATCCGATGCGCTTCCCGTGTGCTCCATCTAAAATATGTTTAGTGTTTGCTTTTTAGATTTTTCTAATTTAAAGGCTTTTAAAAACTCTTTAAGCTATACTTCAAATTTTTTATAAACTTTACCTTCTTTTATATAGCTTATTGTTGCTCCAGGATATTTATTTTCGTTTATCCACTCTAGTGGCACTTCAAAACCATAAATTATTATTTTGTCTTCGCGACTTTGGTTAGATTCGCTTGGCATATTTTGAAGTAGTGCTATTTCAAGATTTGACAATTTTTTTTGAGACAGACAAGATAATTTTGGTTTAAGTTCTAACAAAAGATTCACACCATCTCCAGGCACAATATTATTTATTACAGTTCCATATTCAACTCCCTTTACTAAAATATCTAGCTTATGCACTTCATATTTATCTTTTTTTACCATTTTCAAAAAAACAGAATTAATTTTTTAAAGTTTGCTTGCAATAGTCTTTTAAATACATATTTTTTCAAAAAAATTAGCGGGGTAGGGCAGCCTGGAGTGCCCGTCGGGCTCATAACCCGAAGGTCGTTGGTTCAAATCCAACCCCCGCTACTTGCTTTATGAAAATTTGTGGAATAGATGAAGCTGGGCGTGGTCCGGTTATTGGACCACTCGTAATTTGTGCTTATTGTTTAGAAGAAGAAAATTTGGTTAAATTACAAAAATTAAAAATAAAAGAATCAAAACAACTCACTCCTACAAAAAGAGCAAATTTTTACAAAAAATTAATTACACTTTCAAAAGATTTTTGTTGCGCAATTGTATCTGCTAATGAAATTGATTTGCGTGCAAGCAAAGGTCTAAATATTAATGAACTCGAAGCTTTAAAAATTGCTAATTTATTAGACACTTTAAAGCCAGATGTTGCTTACATAGATTCGCCAATTTCTCCAGATGGTGCAAAATTTAGCTCAATGATTGAAAGATTTTTAGAGCACAAAGGAATAAAACTTATAGCAGAGCATTACGCAGATGTTAAATATTTAATTGTAGCCGCAGCTTCTATAATCGCAAAAGTAACTCGTGATCGAGAGATTGAAAAAATTAAAAAAGAACTAGGAGTTGATTTTGGCTCGGGATATCCTGCAGATCCAATTACTATGAAATTTCTAAAAGAAAATTGGAAAAACCCAAATGTTTCAAAATATATAAGAAAAAGTTGGGGCACAATTCAAGATTTAAAAAGTTTTAATAATCAAAAAACTTTAAGCGATTTTGAAAATAAATGTGAACGTGCATAATGTATAGAGGCTAAGATGTCTGTACGCAGCATTTTGAGAAATATTATTTGGCTTTCTTTTGCACAAATAATTGGTTATATTTTTCTCTTTCTTTATGGTGTTTATGCAGCAAAGTATTTGGGCGCAGAAGGCTTTGGCATTTTATCTTTTGCAATAGCATTCGGAAGTATTGCTTCTATTTTTATTGATTTTGGATTTGGGACTTTGTCTGTCCGCGAAATCGCAAGAACAAAAGAAGAAGCACAAAAGTATGTTTCAAATATATTAATGCTTAAAATTTTTCTTACATTTTTAATTACTTCATGTATTTTTGTTTCATTTTCAGCGCTTCGCTATCCGCATCTTTTAGTGCTTTTATTAGTTTCTACAGGAATTTTTTTGAATAACAT
This sequence comes from Candidatus Nanoarchaeia archaeon, assembly GCA_049969975.1. Classification (GTDB taxonomy): domain Archaea; phylum Nanobdellota; class Nanobdellia; order UBA10117; family UBA10117; genus JAWAPU01. Next base: position 13,619 of record JBMFNW010000006.1, on the reverse strand, counting down.
AAGCTTTACTTTTTTTAATATATTTCAAGCATATGAAGATTTAAAATATCAAGCAATAGGACGAATTTTGAGCAGTTTTATTTTATTTCTTACAGTTCCTCTTTCAATTCATTTTGGTTTTGGATTGTTGGGCTTTGCAATTTTATACTTCTCCGCACAATTTATAGTATTTTTGTACGCTTTAGGAGTATCGATTTGGAAATTTGTAAAACCAAAACTCGAATTTAATATACATTTTATTAGAACTATGTTAAAAGAAGCTTGGCCATTTGGTATTGCAGGAGTCTTGGCAAGTATTTGCTTTTGGACAGATAGCGTAATGCTTGCTTTTTTCCAAGGCAATGTTGCTGTTGGACTTTACAATGCCGCATATCGTATTATAATGGTGCTTTTAGTTTTGCCAGGCATTTTTAATACAGTTCTTTTTCCAGTTATGTCGAGGCTCTATCAACATACAAACCACAAAATAGCAATACAATATTTCTTAAAAGGAATGCTTTTATTAGGTTTGCCAATTGGTGTAGGCATAACTGTTTTAGCAAATAAAATTATGCTGTTTTTGTTTGGCACAGAATACTTGCCAGCCGCCACAGCCTTAAAACTTTTAGTATGGTCTGGCACTTTTATATTTTTAAATCAAGCATATAGCGCTTTTTTTGGCTCAAAAAATGTACAAATAATTATTGCCAAAATTATTGGCACGGGAGCTATTATAAATGTGGTTCTGAATTTGTTTTTAATACCAAAATACAGCTATGTTGGAGCAAGTATTACCACAATTGCAACAGAAGTTTTGATTTTTGTAATGTATGCAGTAATTGCAGAACGGTATGGCTATGGTTTAACTAAAAAGGAAATAATTTGGGCAGTTAAAACAACATTTGCTGCATTTATTATGGGACTTTTCCTTTACTTCTTTATCAATCAAAACTTGCTTTTTTTGGTTTTGTGCAGCATTATTATTTATTTTGGTTTGCTTTTGTTAATTAAGGGCATAGATAAAATGGATCTCGCCTTATTAAAGAAAGTTTTTTAATATATAATAGGTGCTTTTTAAAAAATGTACATAAAATCTTTACACTTAAGAGGTTTTAAATCTTTTAACAGAAAAACAGATATTTATTTTTGTCCAAATATGAATGTTATTTTAGGTCCAAATGGTTCTGGGAAATCTAATATTGGAGATGCTATTTGCTTTGTTTTGGGCAGGCTGTCTTCAAAAGATCTTAGAGCAGAAAATTTTGCAGATCTTTTATTTAAAAGAAAAGATACTGTTGCGGCAGAAGGTGAGGTATCTTTGGTTTTAGATAATTCTAAAAAAGTTTTTCCATTCGAGGAAAAAGAAGTTGAAATTAAAAGGAAAATTAAAAAAACAGGCCAAACAGTATATAAAATAAACGGAAAGACTGCAACCAGGCAAGAAGTTTTGGAGCTATTGGCTCTCGCACACATTTTTCCAGACGGGCATAATATTATTTTACAAGGCGACATAGCAAGATTTGTAGATTTAAAACCCATTGAGCGAAGACAAATAATAGAAGAAATTGCAGGCATAGCAAATTATGAAGAAAAGAAGAACAAAGCACTTGCTGAACTTACAAAAGTCGATGAGCGCTTGAGGGAAATAAACATTATATTAAAAGAAAAAGAAGCATATATGAAGAATTTAAATGAAGAGAAAAAAGGTGCAGAGAAATACAAACAATTACAAAGCGAACTTCGTGCCGCACAAGCAGGCGAACTAATGCTTAAATATAAAAATGCAAAGTCTAAACAAAGTGCTTGTAGTTCTGCAATTGAAACAAAGCTTATTGACATAAACAATACTAAACTTGACATAGAAATTCTTACAAAAAAAGCTGCACAACTCAAAAGCCAACTCGAAGAGCTAGAAAAAGAAATACAAAAGAAAGGCGGAGAAGAATCTTTAAGATTGCAAAAAGAATTAGAACAAATTAAAATAGAAGTTGCAAATGCTCGCAACCTTCTTTCAACATCTATTAGTGAGCTTGATAAAATTGCACAAAGAAAAAAAGATTTGGAGCTAAACTTTGCTGCAGTACAACAAAAAATTGCACAAAGCGAGTCAGAAAGAAAAAAATTGTTAGAAAAACAAACTCAAATAAAAAAAGAAATTGAGGAACTAAAAGAAAGTCCAGAACGCACAAAAACATTGTTGGTTGAGCTTGAAAAAAATCTAACAAGCATAGAACAAAAAATAGACTCTTTGCAAAGTGAAAGAAATTATATTTTTGAAGAGTTGGCACAGGCCAAAGCAAAAAAAGAAACCATAGAATCGGAATTAATGCAAATTCGCTCAAAAAAAGTTTCTTTAGAGCAAGCATCTAAAGAATTAAATCCTAAAAGTTTGGAAAACTTAGAATTAGAACTTCAAACAAAATCGAAAGAACAAACAAATCTAGCCATACAAATTGGCGAGTTAAAAAAGGCAATAATTCAAAAAGAAAGCGCATTGTTAAAAGCAAAAGCTCTTTTTTCAACATCTCAAGAGCTTTTGTCTAAAGATAGTGTAATAAAATTTCTTCGCGAGAAAAAAGTTAAAGGACTAATTGGTTTAGTTGCAGAGCTTGCCAAAGTCCCAAATCAATTTTCAACAGCTCTAAATGTTGCCGGAGGCAATAGACTAAAAAACATTGTTGTAGAAGATACGGAGACCGCAATAAAATGCTTAGAGCTCTTAAAACAAAACAAAATAGGTTTTGCAACTTTTTTGCCTTTAGATAGATTAGTGATGCAAAAAATAGATGTTCCAAAAAATATTTTGACAAAACCAGGCGTTCTTGGACTTGCTACAGAAATTTTAGAATATGAGCCTAAATATAAAAAAGTCTTCTTACACGTTTTTAGAGATACTTTGGTTGTTAAGGATATTCAAACTGCAAAAGAATTGGAATTTGAAAAACATCGCTTGGTTACTTTAGATGGAGATTTGTTTGAGCAAAGCGGAGCAATAACTGGAGGCTATAGGCACGGCACGCCACAATTTTTTGAACCGAAGGAAAAACTTTCAGACTTAGAAAAAGAAATTGAAAATTTGCGCAAAGAACAAACAGAATTAGAAAAGAAAAAAGCAAAGTTAGACTCTGAAATATTAAAAATTCAAGCAGAAAAGCTCGAATTGGAAGCCAAAATAAAAATAAGCAATCTTTCTACTAAAGACCTTCCAAATTTAGCCAAACGCGAGCAAGAGCTGCTAGCCCAAAAACAAAAGCTTGAAGTTCAATGCAGCGAATTTGAAAAGAAAATAAAAGATTTTGAAAAAAATTTAGAAGAACTTCGTGCCGAAAGGGAACAAATAAAAAATAAACTTCGCGACGTACAAAGTAGAACAACTACAAATGAAATAGAAACATTAAATACGCAAATTTTGGAAATAGAAAGTGCAATTGCAGCACTAAGCGCAACAATAGAAAATGCGCTTTTACCAGAAAAAGAAAACATTTCGCGTGTCCTAAAAGAGTTAGAAAAAGAAAAAAAAGCCTTTGAAACACAAAAACTCGAACTTGAAAGAAAAATTGCTGAACTTAACAAATTACTCGAAAAGAAAGAACTTGAGCAAAAAGAGTTTCACGGCAAGCTAAAACAAGCTTTTGAAAATCAAGCAAACCTTAGCAATTGCTTAAGAGAGACTCAAGCATCTTTAGATGCAGCTACGCTCAAATTATCTAGTTTAGAACAAGAAAAAAACAATTTGGTCATCGAAGCCGCACAATATGCAGCAGAGTTAACTAGTTTAGAAGAAGAGCTAAAAGCTTTTGCAGACGTTGCACCAAAAGAATTCAAAACATTAGAAGAAGCTAAAAACAAAATACGAGAAATACAAAGTAAAATCGAAGCACTTGGACCCATAAACATGCGAGCTCTCGAAGTTTTCCAAGATATTCTTAAAGAATATAACGAGCTATCTGTAAGAGTTTCAAAATTGCAAGAAGAAAAGCAATCTATTTTACAAATAATTGATGAAGTAGAAAGTAAAAAAACAGAAGCATTTATGAAAACTTTTACACAATTAAATACTTATTTTTCTAAACTTTATCAAAAAATAAATTTGAAATATTTGGGCGAATTGGTATTAGAAAACCCTCAAAAACCTTTTGATGGCGGAGTTGTTGTAGCGCTCAAAGATTTAAAACATAAGCGCGTTTCACCAACAGCTCTTTCTGGTGGAGAAAAAGTTCTCGTTGCACTCGCCTTTATTTTTGCAATTCAAGAATTCGAGCCAGCACCTTTTTACCTTTTAGATGAAATAGATGCTGCTTTAGATAAATTAAATTCTGAACAAGTTGCAAAACTTTTAAAAGAAAGCAGCAGACGTTCACAAATAATTGTTATTTCACACAACGACGCAGTAATTTCAGAAGGAGATGTGCTTTACGGCGTTTCAATGACAAAAGAAGGCGAATCTGCTGTTGTGAGTCTCAAACTATGAAAATGAAAAAGTTTATGAAAAAGTTTTATTTTTCAAAAAAAGAAATTATACATTTAGTTTTTGCTGCACTAGCAATTTCTTTTGCTTTTGAATTTGTTTTATTTAATAAGCAAATTTTTTCTCCAAATTTTTCGCTAGCTCTTTTAATCAAATTATTTTTAGAAGCTTTTTTAATAATTGCTTTTGCTTTTATACTTCACGAGCTAGGACATAAGTTTGTTGCTCAATATTTTGGTGTTTGGGCAGAATTTCGTGCTTGGCCTTTTGGTCTAATTTTGGCTATTGCTTTAGCTCTTGTTAGCAGAGGGGGTTTTGTTTTTGCTGCGCCGGGCGCAGTCGTAATTTTACCAGTCAAAAAGACATCGCGCGGCTATTTGTTTAAAAAATTGTCTAAAAAGCAAATTGGGTATATCGGAATTGTTGGTGTTTTAATTAATATTGTTTTAGCAAGCACTTTTTTACTTTTAGCACACATCTTGAGCTTAGCATTTGCCGCACTAGCAGCACAAATAAATGCTTGGTTGGCAATTTTTAATTTAATTCCGCTTTCTGTTTTAGATGGGGCAAAGGTTTGGTATTGGTCAAAAGGTGCTTGGACAGCAGTGATGATTACAGCAATTTCATTATTTGTTTTAATTTTATTACTTTAGTTATTAATTATTTTTATTTACTTTAGTTACTTTTTATTACTTTAATTATTTTTATTCTAGTGATTTAAATTTAACAAGCCCTTCAAGTTCTTTAAGATAGGCATTCGCACTTTTTGTTAGCTTGCCATTTGAAAGAATTAAGACAGGGCAAGCTTTTCTAACACTTTCTGTATGTGCAAGTGATAGATCTGCTTCTGTTACGCTTTTTTTAGTCAAAATAAACACCAAATATTGAAGCTCGCCAATGGCACTAGGCATTGTTACTTTTAAAACCGCTTCTTTCCCTTTTTTTCTAAATTCTTTTTCAACAATTTTTGCATTTATTGTCTCGAGCCAAGTAAGTGCTCGTTCTATTGTTTTGTTTGATGTGCTTAAAGTCTTTTGTTTTAAGTCTATGCTCTTTTCTATGCTTTCTTTAACTTCTTGCACACTTTGGTCTAATTTTGGAATAGTCTTTTCTAAATTTTGCTCTAAAGGCTCAATTTCAATTTTTTGAATTTCTTTGGATTGTGTTGAAGCAACTTCTTGTACTTTTGGCACAACTTCTGGAACTTTTAGAATATTTTCTTTGCTTTTTTTCTCCCGCTCTTCAATTTCTTTTAACCTTTCTAAAAAAAGAGCTCTTTTTTCTTCAAGATCTGGACTTTGTGCTATGGGCTCTGTGGCAAAATTGCCTACTTTTGGCTTAATGTTTAAAATATCTCGAAGTTTTGCTTCTGCAGCAAGCTCGTGACCAGGTATAAAATAAATTGGAGCACCACCAACTTTTTGTTCTGTAGCACGCGCAATTTTGTTTTCGACTAAAAAATCTAAGATAGCTTTTGCAGTAAAACTGTCTATTGAAAGTTTTGTTGCTATTTCTATTGGTAAGGCAGGGCCTTGCTTTACTATGTTAAGAACAGCATCGACTTTTGCTGGAAAGGGCATAATACTAGCAAGAACTTTATGCTTTAATTAAATTTTCTATTTCAGACCAAATATTTTTGTTTGTTTGTAAAAATTAAGCTATAATCTACATCTCCAATTAGAGCATCGGCAAGTTTTATACCACCTATTGCTTCTGGCAATATGACAAAATCTGCACCAGCTCTCTTAAGTTTTGGAATTATTTTTGGATCCGATGCGCGCACAGCAATTTTAATTTGTCTGTTTAGCTCTCTAACAGTATGAGTAAGTAAAAGATTTTTGCTGTCATCGCCAAGAGCAATTGCAACACCTTTAGCTTTTTCAATGCCAACTTCTTTAAGTACGTGTTCTTCTATAGGCCCAACTTCATAAACTAAAAGACCTTTAGCTCTAAGTCTATTAATAGTGTCTTTGTCTTTTTCTATAAAAACAACTTTTTGTCCAAGTTCAACAAGTCTTAGCCCAATATTTTCTCCAACTCTTCCAGCACCACAAATTATATAGTGGTCATGTAGTTTTTTCATTTCCGAAACCATTTTCGCCTCCTTTAAAAATTCTCCAAATCTTCCTTCAATTGCAAGTGCAAAAGCACTCCAAATTGCAAACCAAATAATGATTGCTCCAAACAAATTTAAACTTAGTACAAAAAAGGTATTATGCTCTAATGGGTTTTTACCTGCAAGCGCTTCGATTGTTAAAAAAGCAGCCCCTGAAATATCATATCCTTTAACTAGAAAGCCCACGATACCAAAAAGCAAAGTAAATGCTATTAACATTATTAAAATTTTGAATTGTTTTATTACGTCAGTGGCTTTTAGATTGTGCATGTTTTAAAAAAGGTATCTTTTATTAAAAACATTTCTGCGCCAGCAGAGATTTGGATGGGTTAAGTTGTGAGTTAGAAAATGGAAAAAAAGGAAATTAATTAGATCAAAACCTTTATAAATACCGAAATTAATTAGATTTTAATAGAAAAAGAATACCTAAAGAGGCTTGGAAGCGAGTTTTTTTGGAGAGATAAGCACAAAAATGAAGTGGATATTGTGCTCGATGGCAAGCCAATAGAAGTAAAATATAAAAATAACATCGGAAAAGAAGATCTAAAAGGAATTCTTAGATTTATGAAAGTGTTTAAATCAAAAGAGGGCGTAATTATAACAAAAGATATTTTCAAAGAAGAAGAATTTCAGAGCAAGAAAATTCTTTTGGTTCCAGCATGGCTTTTTTCACTTTCAAGCCAGATTTCAAGCTAGATTAATGTTTTTGTTTTCTTATCTTTAAGATAGCTTTGCATAAAATGTGCATAAAGAAAATGCGCCAGCCGGGATTTGAACCCGGGTCCCAAGCTTGGGAAGCTCGTGTCCTGCCAGACTAGACTACTGGCGCAAATTTAAATCATTTTTAAATTTTTAATTTTGATTTAAATATTTTCTTTGTTTGCAAAATAAACAAATAAATACAAATAAATAAAATAAAAAAACAAATAGAAAGATTATTAAAACAAATTGTTAAATAAATTAAACAAAATTGTTGGGCCGGTGGTCTAGTGGCTATGACGTCCGCTTGACAGGCGGGAGGTCGGCGGTTCGAATCCGCCCCGGCCCACGCCACCCCACAGCGCGGGGGTGCCTGAGTTGGTCAAAAGGGCACGGCTTAGGACCGTGTGGCTTAGTGCCTGCAGAGGTTCGAATCCTCTCCCCCGCATTAAACAAAAGTTATTAGAAATTTACTTTGACTTAATTTTCAATGGCTTCAGCACAAAATTTAGAGTGCAAAGTAAAGCAACACCCTTCATATGTTTTTCGAGAAATACTTAGATTAAAAAAATTTAACGGCGCTTTAACCAGAAAAGAATGCTATATTTTTTTATCTAAAATTTTAGATTTGGGTGAAGCAACGATTGGAAAACATTTATCAAAACTTCGCGACTCTCCGCCGGATGGCATATATGTTCAAAATTTTGTTGATTGCGATAATAATCATTCTGATTATGGTTTCTTTTTAGAAAATACAGGAGTGGAACCAGAAGAAGAATTTTGTAAATATGGGGTTTGTAAATATAATAATCAAAAAGTCAATCCAACTCTTTGTTCTTTTTGTAAACGTTATAATAAGCAATATTTGGTAAAATTCCAAAAAAATCTTTTCCAAAGAAATCTTTCAGATGAAGAAATTTTAAACTACAGAAAAAATCTTACACAAACACTTTCAGAAGATTTAACAGATTACACTCAAAATACTCAAGAGCTTATTGAAAAGATTTTAAATTTTGTTAAAGAACCGCGCATGCGTAAAGAACTTAGGAAAATCAGATCAAATATTGAAGATCTTATCAGAAGATATTCTTTACCAATACACATCCAATATGTGATATTTAAAGGAAGATGTCGAAAGGCGAAAATGTTTTTCTATTTAGATAAAAATGAAAAAAGTCTTGAAGATTCGCTCGATGAATCTTGTTGTATTATTCCCGAAAACAAAGGCAATGTTTTACTAAAAGAAATATGTGAGAAGTATTGTAAGGCATATTCTGGAAATTGTAATCGCAAACAATTGTAATGTTTCTAAATTTTGGCACACATAATGCATGCATAACTATAATAAAATTCTTCTCTAAGCGTAGTAACATAGATTTATAACAAAAAAATTTAATTTTTTTTCATGCCAAAAGAATCTCATGAATATGTTTATGTAAAGGATTTCCCTGCAATTGTTGCAGATCTAGAACACTCTTCTGATAATTTACAAAATGCAATTAATGGTGCTATCGAAGCAGCAAACTTGCACGATCAAAAATGTGCAGATTTAGAAGCTGCAGAAGCAATTTTTACAGATTTATTCAAAGATATTAACAAATTAAAGCTTTGCATGCCGATAAAAGAATTCAAAAAAGAAAAACATATAGTTAGAGCACCAAAAGTTGAAAAAAAGCTGCCAGAGAAAGAATTTTTGGCTAGAAGTCAACAAGCACTAAGAAATTTGCAACAAAATCTTATGGAGTTAAAAGAAGAATTAAAGAAGTTAAAATAAAAATAAAAGTAAAAACTAAGAGTAAAAACAATAAATTTTTGAAATCCAGCCAATCAAGGTTAATAATTTAAGAGCAAAGTCGACTTTGAGAAAAGATAAGAAACAAATTGAAGAGCAAATTAAGAAGAAACTTCTAAACTTTTAGTTTCTTTACTTAAAACAATTTTTCTTCTAAATCTAAGCTAAAATCAGTTTCTTGCGGAAGAAAAGCGCAGGGGTTCACTTAGCTAACTTCAGGCTTTGTTAGTTTAGAATGTACTTCGTCTAATTTTGTTTTAGCTTCAGTAAGCATTGCAGCCCAACCATCAATTATTTCTGCTTCCCTATTTTTTATGCTTGCAATTTTGTCTAAAGTTTCTTTAAGCTCAGTAAGTTTTGATTCCATTTCAGAAATTGTTTTCATTATGTCTTTATATTTGTCGAGTCTTATAAAAACAGTTGCGCGTTCTTCCGGAGCAATAATTGGTGGTGCGGGCATGGCTGGAGGCGCGGGAGGGGCAGCAAGCTTTGGTACTTGCGGAATTTTGCTCGGAAACGCCTCGCCTTCTTCTGCTTCTTCAGGCTCGGGCAGTTTTAGTTCTTCTTCGCTCGGCAATGGTGGGAGTGGCGGTAACTCTTTGCTTTCTTCCTCTTCCTTTTTCTTTTTAAAAAATAATGCCATTTCGTCTCTTAAGTTTTAAGACATACTTATATATATTGGTCACTATGTTAAAGTAGTATGCGTTGGTTACTGCTCGCTTTGCAGTTGACTTTTGCTTTGCTTTTGTTTTTATACCCTACGCACGCTGTTTTTATTTCTGAAGTAATGCCAAATCCTTCCGGGCTGGAGCCGGCTGGCGAATGGATCGAACTTTATTCAGATCAACAAGTTGACTTGCAAAATTGGTCTGTAAAAGATGAGAAGAATACAAGCTATACTTTTTCTTTAAGTTTTGATGGCTTTGCTATTTTAGCTTGCAACGAATCTGTTTTTAGAACAAATTTTCCAAATGTAACCGTACCAATATTTAGCTTGAATTGTACTGGTAAGGGCTGGCTAAACAATGGTAATGAAACGCTTTATTTATATGATGAAAATTCATCTCTTATAGATGACGTTAGTTGGTTTGGTACAAAAGAAAATTATTCTATAAGTAAATGTCAAACAAAATGGCTTAATACAAGCCCTAGTCCCGGCTCACCAAATTTTTGTCAAGAAGATGTTAGTTTAGAAATTTATTTAGCACCAAAAATTATGCTTGGCCAAAAATATTCTCCGCTGTTTAAAATTAAAATTTTAAATAAGAAAAACTGTTCAGAAAAAGAAGATGTTGTTGTTGAATATAACATAACAGACGAAAACGGAACTTTAGTTTTATCAAATGTTTCTAATATTTCTATAGAAAGTTGTGATTATGTAAGTGTGGGTTTTTGGCAACCAAATTCTACGGGAAATTTTACTTTAAGCGGAAAAATAAATTTCACCACTTCTGAAAATGCTAATTTAAGTAATGATTTTGCAACAGCAAACATAACTGTATTACCTTTCCCTTTGCAAATTCTTTATTATCCACAAACAGTTTCTTTTGGCAGTCTAAATTTTCTTTTTGTCAAAATTGAGCTTGAAGATTTACTTACAAATTATTTTGGCACAAATCAAAGCGATTTGAGATTTTTGGTTTATAATTTGGATGAATATGTGCTTAGAGATTTTTCAAACAATATAATTTATTCTGTAAAAGGTTGCAATTCCAGTTTTGCAATCGAAGCAAAAAATTTATCCGCAAATAGTACTTTATTTTTATCTTTGCCATTTTTTACAACTCCAAATTGTAATAATTATTATTCTTCTAAGAATTATTCTTTTGGAATTCGTGCCTACAAACTTTCCAAACAAGCATGTCCAACTTCTTGTTCTTTTAATTGTATTGATTTAGGTCAAATTTCTGTTTATGTTAGTGGAGTAAATCCTTCTTTATGTCCAAAGACAGAATATATTTATTCCGAGTCAAAAACGTCTACGAAAGATAATGCAAAAAGTACAAACAATGCAGAAAGTACAAATACCATAATTGAAATTATGTCCCATCCAAAATTTGCACACCAAGGTCAAACAATAACTTTGAATTTTAAAATTATAAATTCTGAAAATGTTTCAAAAGAATTTGATGTTTATAGCTATATTTTTTCAGGTCTAAAACTTATCTCAGAAGGTAATTGGACATCGAATAAAATGCACGTAATTATTGGACCAAATTCTTCTTTAGATTTAAATTTAAATAATACAATTAGACGAGATGCCGAACCAGGAAATTACAGCTGGAGAGTTCGAGCCACAAATATGAATGGCTCTGAAAAAATAGATGCCACTACAACTCTTTTGATTTTGCCGTCAAATTTAGAAATGCAAAGTATGCAAAATGTTTCAAACTTTTCAAAAAGTATAAAAAGTACTGCAGAGCCTTTTGTAGTAAATACATCAAAAATTGTTTGGAGCTCTGGAAAGGGTTTAGAGAGCCCAATTTTGTTCTTTTGTTCGGCTTTAGCAATTTTATGTTTGGCTCTTCTTTTTACGCTCTTAAGCCAAAAAGATTAATTCAAAAAGATTAATAAAGTTAAAAAATAGTATTGCTTTGATGAGAAATGGTCGAGAAGAAAATAAAAGCAAGATTAATTATTGAAATTGTTGGCATGCCCGAAGCACATGTTGCCCAAACAATTATTTTGCTTGGAGAAAAATTTGCTGCTGGCGATCCAGAAGTAAATGTTTTATCTAAAAAAGTTCGAGAACCAATACAACTTCCAAACAGTTCTCTTTATTCAGCCTTTATAGAGTTTGAAATAGAAGTTGCGAGTTTAGCAACTTTGCTAGGTTTGATATATGATTATATGCCAAGTTCTATAGAAATTTTAGAACCAGAACAAATTACAGAAAGTTTACAAAACCTTAATGCACTTTTAAATGATTTGGCTGCAAAACTACATTCTTACGATGCTACAATAAAAGAGCTCATTGCTAAGCTAACGTTAGCTAAAAAAGGTCAAAAAGAAGAAAAAAGTTAAGAAACAACCACAATTCTTATTTTATTTTGTAAATCAGGACTCAACCATTTGCAAAAAGTTTCCAAACTAAGGTTTCCCAAATCATTACACTTTACTATTACTTTGCCATTTTCTATAGTCGAAGAACAATACTCTGGCGTGCTAACTTTTATCTTTGAAATTGCTAGTTCTTTTCCTAAAACATATGCACTTGCAAAAGTTAGCAGAAGTGCAAGTGCAAAAATTCCCAGCAATTTGCCCAAAGTTATTTCATATTTTATTTCAATTGTTTTTGGTTTTTTATTTTCCATCTCTTTGTTCTCCATTTTCATTTCCTCCTTTATTAGTATCTTTTTTAGACCATTTTATAACAACTTTGGTTTGTAAAAAGTTTAAAACATTTAAATTATTTATTTGATAAGTAGTGTGCTTTCCAGAACCTTCTTTTTTAATAAGTCCCTGCGCTTCTAATTCTTTAATTTGTTTTGCTGCAAAAGATTTGTCAGTATCTAAAACTTTTGCCAAATCTTTATTTTTTTGATGTCCAAGTGCAATTGCTAAAATTACTTTAAGCTGGCTTAAAAGCTTGTGCGTTTCTCTTTTTTTAATAAGTTCATTAACATCTTTATCGAGAACATCTTGTGCAGTAATTTTTTTATCTTCTGCTTCGAGCTTATGTATTATATCTATTGGTTTTTTTAGTGCTTCTGGTGCTTCAGTCATTTCTTTTTCAAGTTAAAAAAGAAGATTTTAAAACTTTTATATACGTAACAAAATTTCATTATCGATAACAATATTGTTTTTAAAAAATCTAACCATAATATTTTTAAACAATCGCGAATTTTGCTTTTTTAGGAGGTAAAAAGTAAAATGGAAATAAAAACAAAAAAAGTAATTGGGAAGATTGCAGCGATTGGAACAGGACTTTTAATGGCTGTAATGCCTGTGGCTGCAGCAACTTTGGCTGACTACCCAGCACCATTTGTTAAAGATGGACAATGGAATGCAGTAATTGTGGTTGGTAAAGATGCAGCTCCATCAGACGTTATTGGCTCGACAAACATTGCAGCAACGCTAGCCCAAAGCGCAGTTACAGTAACAGAGCCAACAATTACCGGCGCAGTAAAGAAAGATGTCCCACTAACAGGCGCACTATCCGGCCCATTTGGAGATAAAATAGATAACACAGACATAGATGCATTACAAGACACATCTATTGCTTTTGCAGACGAAACCTATGATGTACATGAAGAACTTCTTTTAGACCACAATACACCAGCAATTTACATATCTGCAGAAAATGATGCAGATTTTGGAAAAGATCCTGTAATTGCTGTAAAATCTGGCGGTGTTGAATACAAATATGTATTTGACGAAGCAATTAGTACAGCACCAAGTTCTGACGAGCCTTTAGAAATAACTTTCTTAGGTAAAACGATGACAATTACAAGCGCAGACGCCACTAATGATAAAATAACTGTACAAATGGGTGCAGATTACTACATGACATATAATGACACTGTTACTGTTGCCGGCAAAACTGTTAAGTTAGTAAATGTAGG
>JBMFNW010000005.1:0-29225 GCA_049969975.1 Candidatus Nanoarchaeia archaeon | reverse complement strand
ATAACCTATAAACCTACTTTTTTTTGTATGGACAAACTTGTTACTCTTTCTGCAGGAAATAGTAAATATGGTGGGAAAAATTTAAGCGAAGTTTTGAGCGAAGTATGTCCTGAATATGGTGCGTGTACTTATTGGAAAATTTGTAAATTGTCCGCAAACCAATGCGTAGATCCAATTTCTTTAAGTAGTCAAAGCATTTCCATAAATTATAATTTTTCTAAAAATTTTACTTCTTCTGGTAATTATAGCATTGAATTAACTGTTAGAACTGCCGAAGGTAAAAACTATACGACTAGCAAAATACTTAACGTGTCCAACTCGAGCAAGTGCAAGGACATAGATTTTGAACTTAGTGGGGATAACACCTCAGCAAATTTACCTCAAACTCTAACTGCAAAAGCAGTTAATCTTTGGATAGAAGCAGATGTTTCTGAGTTAAATGTTAGCCTATACAACATTACGAATAAGCTTACCCAAAGTAACGTGGTTTCTCTTTTCGAGCAACCGATTGAGTTTTACGATGTTAATAATGTTAATCGGATAAGGTTTTTTAATGCTTCAAATTCGTCACAATCAATTGCAATTAAAAATATAACTGGCTATTATGTGAATGATTAATTTAATTTGAATTAATTGCTCAACTCGCTTTAAATTTTATGCTTTATGGCTATTATGGCATTATAACTGCTTTATGTTATAAAATAGCATATCCTAGCAAAAAACCAATTAAAATTCCGATTAATGTGCCGTGCACGAAATCTGCAAAATCTTCATGAACTTTTATGCTTAATTTGAGTGGCAAAGCTTTTTTGGGTGGAACTTCTTTTTTTGCCCAAATTTTAAAAGCATCTATTTTTCTTTTTAATTTAGCATAAGTGGCTGTGGCCATAACAATCTTTAAAAAATCCAAAATTATAAATGTTTGTATGTCTTTAGAAGCTTTGAAAAGGGTCTTTAGCAAAAAAATTTGGCCCGGCTTTGTTTTAATACTAATTCCAATTGTTGAATTTTTTGCAATGGGCTACAAAATTCTTTGTGCAAAAACAGCAATGTATCGTGATTATGCTCTCCCGCAATGGACGAATTGGAAAGAACTTTTTAAAAAAGGCTTTTTTGCAAGACTTATTCAAGCAATTTGGTTAAGTCCTCTAGCACTAATATATACCATTGTTTGGTTTAAATTAAAAGCAATACAATCAAAAGTTTTGAATATGACTGCATTACAAGAACTTTCCCGAAACATTAATTTAACAGCATTTAATTTGACAAATTTTTCAAGCACCCCTCTAAATGCTTCGAGTCTAAATACAAGCTTTTTGTTTAATGTTTCGAATGCATCAAATTTGGCTTTGTTTCAAAATACTTCATTTAATTTTTCAAGCATATTTATAACAAATCTTACCCAAGCAGATTTTACTAATTTAATGGCAGAATTCATATTTATTAAAAATCTTTTAATTTTATTTTTAGCATTTTTTATTGTGTTTTTAATTTTCATGCCCGCATCAGTGCTTAATTATGCAGCAGAAGAAAAATTAAGCGCAGCATTTTCGTTAACAATGTTTAGACGTGCTTTTACAATAAAATATTTTAAAGGCTGGCTTATTTCTTCTGTTTGGGCTGCCTTTATAATGATTCTTTTTGTTGGATTTACATTATTATTGAGTTTAGCAAACGCAAGTCTTCCGCCAGTTCTTTTAGCAATAGCACTTTTGTGTTTAGAATTATTTTTGTTTTGGCCGCCAGCAATTGTTTATTGGAGTATTCTTGGCGAGCATTGGCCAATAGAAGTAAAAATAGAAACAAGCGAAACAACAAGTGAAACAAGTCAGCCCGGCCAATTTTATTAAATACTTAATTGTATTTAGTCTGATACTATGAGTGTTGATGTTTGCCTTACACCTTTTATAGGTCTTATAGCAGTTAAGACAAATTCGCTCAATTTTTCTAAATCATCAATATTTAGTTTTGCAATTACATCCCATTCTCCATAAATTAGTTCTGCTTCTTCAACTTCATCAAAGTCGAGCAAAGATTCTAGGACTTCGCGTTCAACTCCAGAATCTACTCTTAGGAGAATGTATGCGGTTAGCATTAAATATATAATAGTGCTATAATTATTTAAACTTTTTGAGCAAAGAAATAAAAAGGTAGCTATGCCAACAAACGTAAGTCCCGAATATCTCGCAGCAGAGAAAAAATATTTTGAAGCAAGTACTATTGAAGAAAAAATAACTGCACTAAAAGAAATGCTTGCAAAAGTGCCGAAACATAAAGGCACAGAAAAACTACAGCTTCAGCTAAAGCGAAGGTTGGCAGAACTAAAAAAAGCCCAAGCTAAAGCAATAAAAAAAGCAAAAAAAGCCACAGCATACAAAAAAGAAGGCGCAGCAACAGTTTCATTTTTAGGCGTTTTAAATGGTAAAAAATCAGCATTATTTTCTGCTCTTACAAACACACCTTATGAGGGTGAAAATAACTTTGAAATTAAAATGAGAATGATACCTTATGAAAATGTTTGGCTTCAAGCTTTTGACCTGCCAGCAATTCATGCAAACTTCACACAATTTTCTCAATTTGGACAAGTTTTGAACATAATAAATATTTCAGATGTTTTGGTTTTTGTCGCAGATTCTGAAGAAGAATTGCAATTACTCCAAAGCCAACTTCCAAAACTTTCAAAACCAATCATAGCAACAACTTCAGATCAAGATCCAAATAAACTTAAGAGTCTAATATGGTCTAAGTGCGGCAAAATAAGAATTTTAACTAAAACTGGAAATAAAGTGGCAGAGAAACCAATTGTATTAAAAACAGGCTCGACAGTAAAAGATCTAGCAGAGAAAATACATCAAGATTTTGTTAAAAAGTTTAAGTATGCAAAAATTTGGGGCACTTCTGCAAAGTTTTCTGGCCAAAGTGTTGGCTTAAATCATGTACTTGCAGACAAAGACATTGTTGAAATATTTATAAAATAATTTTAAAAAAATTAACGAAAATTCTTTTAATCTAAATTTTCTATTTTAAAAATGGCCTCTAAAGCAAAAGGTTCAAATGCAGAGCGAGAGCTTGTTACATTGCTTTGGGGTTTAAATTTTGCAGCCGTACGCGCTGCAGGTTCTGGTGTATCGAGATTTTATTCTCCCGATGTTTTGGCTAGCAACGGAATTAAAACTTTAGCAATAGAATGTAAAAGTACAAAGCACGACTATCAATACTTTGAGCCCGAACAAATAAGGCAGCTAATTCTTTTTGCAAAACAATTTGGTGCCGAACCTTGGCTCGCAGTGAAATTTTCAAAAGAGTGGAAATTTTTTAGGCCAGAAGATGCTAAACAAACAAAAAATTTTTTTGTTGTTAAAAAAGATAATTTTGGCAGATTGTTACCTGAGCTTACCGGGCTTTAGCAGCTCAAGAGGATATTTTGATTTTAAATAACTTATTTCTCTTCTAAGTTTTTTCTTATAAAAGAATAAAAATGCAAAAATGCAAAGTGCTATAATAGGTGCAAGAGCAATACTTGCCAAAATTATGCTCGGTGCACCACTAAGCAGTTTAATTTCAAGTGCAATGAGCCAAATAAAAACAATTAAAAAAATTGCAGCAAATATGCCCAATACTAATTGAATGTTTGCAAAGAATGGATGAGAATGTAAAAAAATTGGTTTTTGGATTTTGTGCTTTAGTGTTATTTTAGATGCTTCTTTTTTAAAAGCTTCTTTTTTTAATAGCTTTTTAGCCATTTTTTAATAAATTGCTTAATTTGTTAAAAAGCTTTAGACCAGTTAATTTTCCCAAAGAACCTTTCGCACAATTTCGTTCTCCAAAAGCAAGATTGTCTCCTTTTTGGCCAGGCAAATAAAGCATGACTGGAACTGGGTCTCCTGTGTGCGCACGAATTTTACAAGGTGTTGTATGATCTCCAGTAATGCATAATAAACAATTTACAAGTTTTTTTGAACATAAATATTTAGCAAAAAAAGTGTCGAACTTTTCAAAAAAAGATTTTTTGGCAAAAAAATTTCCTAAATGTGAATAGCTATCTGGCTGCTTTATGTGAACATAAATTGCAGAGTAATTTTTTATCAATTGCTCTAACTGATTATGCAGTTTTTCTAATTTTAATTTATAAATGTGCATGCCAGCAAGCTTTGAGATTGCACGCTCTGCAGGCATAGCAACGAGTGCTGCCCAGCCAGGCCTTTTTGGCAGATTAGGTATTTTTGTCCCAATTCCTCGTAAAAGAATTGTGTTTGTTAAATTAGAATATTTTGAGTTTTTCAAATATTTGTTTGCTAGCAAAAGCCAAGTATTTAGAATGTTTGCAGTTTTCTTTGCAGAAGAAGTTTTGGCCAGCGCTTTACATAATTTAATACGTCCTTTTCTTGAGCGTAAAGCTACAGAAACAGAACCTTTGAATTGCTTGTAGCCGGGGTGATTTCCAGAAACCGCTGTACTCAGCCCTTTGCCCTTTAATATTAAAACAGCTCTATAGCCTTTTGTTGCATAAATTTTTGTTTTAATACCATTTATTTTTTTAACATTTTTATTCAATTCTGAACAAATTTTTTTAGCTACTAAATCAGAAACATTTGCTTCAATTTCTTTTAAATAATTTTTTTCTTCAAGTGCGAAATTGCATCTTATTGCAAGTTCGCCTCTTCTCAAATTTATACCAGCGCCGTAAGCTTCGAGTGGCCCTCTACCGGTATAGTATTTAAAAGGATTATATCCCAAAAGAGCAAGTGTTGCTGCATCAGATTCGGGAGCAAAATTTTTTGCTATGGCCCAATGCATGCCTAGTTGGGCTTTTTTAGCAAGTAAATCCCAATTTGGTTTTGACGCTGCTTCTAATGGTGTTTTATAACCAAGTTCTCGAATCGGCCTATCTCCAAGGCCGTCAAGAATTATATAAATCAATTTTGCCATTTTACCAATTATTTTTACATCTTTATCAATTATTATTTTACAATTATATTATTTTATAGGGATTGTTTGCTTCTACAAATACAATTCCATCAGATAGTTTTCTGCCAGATTCAGCATAAATGGTAAATAAAGGCTCGCCTTCTTTTATTCTATCTCCAACTTTTGCCCTTAACAACAGTCCTGCCCCTTTTGAGTGAGGTGCACCTAAAATTCTTCCTAATTTTTTAATTGAATTATTATCTATGGCTTGAACTTTTCCACTGCGTTCTGCATAAATAGTTTCATCATACTTTCCAATTCGTATACTCTCAGAACTTATATTTGGATTGCCTCCTTGCGCAGCAACTATCTCTTTAAACTTTTCTAGTGCACGGCCAGATTCTAAAATCTCTTTGGCAAGTGCGAGACTTTTTCCTCTTTTTACTTTTCCAGAACTTTCTAAAAGTATGCTTGCAAAAAATAAAGATCTTGCTTTAAGATCTTTTGGAGCATCGGGTGCATTTTCTAAAACTTTCAGCACATCTATGCATTCAAGTGCAGGTCCTATGCGAAAACCAACAGGCTGCGAACCATCAATTTTTATGGGCTTTATTTTTATTCCGAGGCGAGCACCGAGATTGAGAAATTTTTTTTCAAGCTCAGATGCTCTAAGCTTCGTACATTTTGTGCCAGGCCCAAACGGTATTTCTAAAGCCATATTTGTTACGCCTGTGGCACACTTTTTCGCAAGTATTGATGCAAGCAACATGCTAGGAGGATCAATTTGTAATGGATGTTCAACTTCAATTATTTTATCGTCAGCCGGTGCAAGATCGAGTGCACCGCCCCAAACAATACAGCCGTAGTGTTCAAGTACAACTTTTTTTACCTCTTTCAAATCCAATGCAACGGGCGCAAGAACTTCCATAGTATCTGCAGTTCCAGAAGGATCGGTTATTGCTCTAGAAGATGTTTTTGGAATATAAAGACCAGCAGCAGCCAAAATTGGAACTATGACCATTGTTATTCTGTTGCCCGGCACTCCACCTATGCTATGAATGTCTAAAACAGGTTTTACACCTAAATTAAGTATTTGTCCCGATTCTGCCATTGCTCGCGTTAAATACTCTGTTTCTTCTAAAGACAGGCCTTTTGTGTAAATAGCAGAAACAAAAGCAGATATTTCTGTATGTGTTAATCTATTGTCTGTAATGTCTGCAACTAACTCAAAGAATTCATCTCTGCTAAGTTCTAAGCCGTCTAATTTCTTCTTTATTTGTGCAATCGATGCTGGTCTCTCTTCAGGTATTATTGTGACAGGTTGTCCATCGCTCAAATCTAGCTGTTTTTGTACCTCTTCATAAATTCCAATTTCATTTTCTCCAATGCGATGCGAAATATTTACTATTACAACACAATATTCATTTTCAGCCATAATTCTTGCCCTATCAGAGGGCATAATATCTAGTTCTGCAGCAGTTTTTGGATTTAGCACAACAATAAGCGGTCCACCAGTTTCGATTCCTAAAAGCTTTGTTTTTAGCCTCATTTTAATTTATTTATTGCATAGCTTGTTTACATAGCCGTAGCTATGCAAAATCGATAGTACTGCAATTATGCAAGCAGGGCCGATGATAACGCCTGCAGGACCAAAAAGGAATATTCCTCCCAACATTCCAATTAGCATTAATAGTGGATTTAGTATCGCCCATTTTCCAGCTAAAAAAGGTCTTACTATGTAGTCTAGAATCATGGAAATGGTTAGACCGTAAAGCAGAAAACCTATTGCTACATCTACTTTTCCTAAGAAAAGGAGCAAAACGCCAACACAAAGATATAGTATAAATGGACCGACTATTGGCAAAATAGATAGTATGGCAGCAGAAAGTCCTGCTAAGAGTGGAAGAGGCAAATCAAAAAACAAAAAACCAATTATGGCAACAATGCCTTGTAACAAACCTATAAATAGCCAAACTTTCATGAATGCATTAAAATAACGTTCTAAGCCTTCGAAAAGGTGTTTTTTATTGCTTTCTGGAAATGGTATGTTCTTTTTAATCCACTCATAAAACTTTTGTCCATCTCTTAAGAAATAAAATAGCGATACTGCAAAAACAAAAACAGCTAAGAAAAATTTTGGCAGCGAGAGAATAAGCTCTGTTGTGTAAAAAATTGCTCGCTGTATAATATCTCTAACCAACGTATTTATTGAAGAACTTATTTCTGGTAAAAGGTTTGAAAAATTTGCTAAATTTGCTTTTGCAACGATTTGATAAATTTGGCCCAGTTCGTTAAGAAAAACATTCACACCGTACGCAATAAAACCAAAAAGAGTAAACAAAACTAAAGCAGTCAAAAGACCTGCAGATGCATTTGGGCCAATTTTAGTGCTTAATTTAGCATACAATTTATAAAGTATGCCCGCAACCACTATGGCTAAAACTAAAGGCGTGATAAAAGGTTTTAATAAAAGCATAACTATGATGAAGGCAAGAATAAGCAATGCCCATTTGAGAATTTTATTATCTTCAGCAGCCATGTTTAAAGTTCTTTTTTCTTCTTAAAAAAACTTTCGAAAAAGAAATTTCAAAGCAAACCTAAATAAAGTGGTATCAGTGCAACAGATTCTAAAATGGCTGTTGGATTTGCAGCCCTTAGCTTTTGTAAACTATGCACCCCTGTTAAGACTGCAATTGTGCTAACTTCACCTTCTCTGCCAAGCTCAATGTCATAAGTTGTATCTCCAACAACCCAAGCAAGCTGTCCACCAACAACTTCTTCTATTTTGTTTATAATATCAAGATCTGGTTTTATATGTATTTTACTTTTGTCTAAAATAGCATCAAAGAGCTCTTTTTTTAACTTAGCTGCTTTTAAAAGAGCTTCAATTTCTTCTATTTCACAATGAGTATAAAGAGCTATTTTGAAAGTTTTTTTCAGAACTTTTATCGCTCGCGCACAACCAGGTATGGGTTTTGCAAGTTTTGCTGTTTTAGTTACCAAAAATTTCCTTTTATCTTTTACAATTTTTTCTACTTTATCTTCATCTATGTTTGGAAAAAATTTCTTAACAATAGTTTCTGCTGGCGGTCCAAACTCTGCAATTAGCGCTTGTTCAGGAATTTTTGGAAGGCTGTTTGCTTCAAATGCTAAGTTAAAAGAAGCTGCATGTGCTATAGAGCTATCTACTAAAACACCATCTAAATCAAAACAAATTATTTTTTCTCTTTTATTATTTGCCATGTTTGAAATTTTTAACAGATTTTTTTAACAAAATTTTTGAATATAAAAATTCGCATATTATCGTAATTAAAAGGAAAATGGTTAGCCAGAAAAAAATTTGTGAGCCGATTAGCCACGCATAGCCAGCTAGTGCAAGATTTCCAATAATATAAATTACGGCAAAGTGTGTGTGAATTGTTATTTTATGTACTTTGATACTTTCTCCTGTTTCCCAGAGCCAACCAATAATTAATAAAACTGCACCGAAAATTCCAATCGCGTTTGCAAAATTTACATTTGCAAAATTTATAGAGTACATTTTAAACCACTTTTTAAATCACTTTTTGTGTGCCCCAAAGTTTTAATGCTTGTGCAAGCTCTGGACAATGCTTTGCACAATCTTCTAAAGATTTTCCTTCTATAAAAGCATCAACTGCTGCTCTAAACGCCTTTGCTCCAGCCCCACTTCCATTTGGATGGCCATGTACTCCACCACCAACTTGAAGCCCTATATTTAGACCCATTTTAGAAAGCACTGCAGGCACAACGCCAGGGTGTAAGCCGCCAGAAGCAACAGGAAGAACAGGCTTTACACCTTCCCAATTTTCGCCGGTTCTTTTAATTCTCGAATGAATTGTTATTGCTTTTTCAATCTCCAAACTTTCTTCTTCATTTTCAGTCATTTTGCCAATACCTGCTGTGCCAATATGTAGCTGATCAACACCCAGCAAACGCGCAATTTCAGCTAAACAAAGCATCGAAAGCCCGTGATTTGGGTTTCTAGTAAAAGCAGCATGCATTGCTCTATGTCCATGAAGTGCTAACCCAAGATCTTCACAAAGTTCTCTGATGCTATGCAGTGCAGTAAATCCTGTTGTTACAATATCTATCATAGCATATTCCCAACCCAAATTAGCCACTAATTTTGCCCGTTTTTCCATCTCTTTGAAATTTGAATGCGTTATATTAATTAAGTAAGATTTTCGCTCTCCAACTTCTTTTTCAACCCAATCTCTTATTTTCGCAGCACGCTTAACTCTATCTTCAAATTTGTTAAATTTTTGCCCAGCCAAATTTTCATCATCTTTTAGCAAATCGAGACCATTAAGCCAAATTTGTCTGCCAACTTCACAATGCTCTTCGGTACGCATGCCAACTTTTGGCTTTGCAACCGTTATCAGAATTGGCCTGTCTTTGATTTTTAGTTTTTTTCTTATTCCCTCTATTCCATACTGCGGGCCTGGAAAGGATTTTATAATTTCGCGAGGCCATCTAATATCTTCAATACGAAGGCTTTCAATTGCTTTCATTCCAAAAATATTTCCGCTAATAGAAGCAAGTATTTGAGACATATTTCCCAATTCAAAATGTTCTAAAGGGTATGCAATTTTTGCAAAATAATCTGCCCCTTTCTTTTTAACACTAAAGACTTTTGCACCAAGCTTGAGCACGTGTGCATATTTGCCCGCTTTTACTTCTGTCCAAGTACCAATTGAACTTTCAGAACCAACAGCTCCGAGTGAATCTCGCCAATTTGCACCATGAGGTATTCTAACTTTAACAAAACTAATCAAATCACTTTGTTTTGGTTTGTATTTTAAATTTATAAAATCTCTATAGCCAGCCATATTTTTCCCTCCTAACAGTTTTTATAAAATCTTTCCATTTTAATATGCCCAACTCAGATACAACACCAGCTATACATTTTACATCTATAATCTCAAATGCAGAATTATGAATACATATTGATCGAGGAGCATCCGGCCAAACTTCGCTACTAGGGCGGCTTTCAATTTTAATTTGTTTTTCTGAAAATTTCCAACTATGACTACAAATCCAAACAGGAATTTTATAAAAAGAAGCGAGCCTAGCAAAAGCACCACTTCCTATTTTATTTGCCACGCCTTTTGGAGAAATCCAATCTGCACCAAAAAGCACTAAGTTTGCATCTTTCATAGCCAAGGCTGCTTCAGAATCTATAAAATGGCATACATGAATGCCTGCTTTGGCAAGTTCTATTGCCGTGATTCTGCCTTGGAACAAAGGTCTTGTTTCTGTATTATGCACTTCAAACACTTTACCTTTGTTTTTTGCAGTTTTTAAAATATTAACAACTGTTGAAGAATGGCAATGCGTAAAAATAACACTTCCAGATTTAATTAGCTTCGATCCAAATTCTGCAATTGTTGCTTTGTCTTTTTTGAATTTTTTAATTAAAGCAAGAGGATCTGCACCAGCCAGCACAGCGTCTAATGCATTAAATAGCATTGGCTCTGTTGGTCTCGCAGCTCTCAATGCTTTTATTGCTAAAGTTTTATTTTTAGCTTTGGAAAGAGCAAGAAGTGCAGTTTCTGTTATTGTTTCAGCACCTTGTATTTTTAACTCTTTTATTGCTTTAATAGTATCTAAAAGCGCCCTATCCAAAGTGGCCATAAAATTATATGTTTGATTTTATTTATAAGTTTTTATGAATGTTTTATACAATTTTTAAATTGTAATTAAACAAAAAGCAAATTTTTAAATGCGAAATCTTAGTATAGCACCAATTCCTCCAAGCCCATCAAGTCTTTCACCAGCTTCAAATTGACTATTTATTATATGAATTTCTCCTCGCGTAGCTTCGACCATATCAAATAGTTTGCTTAGATCTTGGTAAGCTCCGCGTTGTCTAAAATCACTTATTGCTTTTTCTGTAACTAAAAGAGTTTTTATTGCACCAAATTGTGCAGCTTTCAACACATCTTCGAACTTATAAACTGCAAGACCTTCTTTAGCAAGTTCTATTAAAAAAGCCTCAACAAGCTGCATCTCTTTTTGTAACAAGTTTCCTCGTACAATTTTATCAAGTGCGCCTCTTTTTAACAATTCGAGAACGCCTCTTTTTCCACCAGTACTTATGGTTTCTAATCTTATTTTCTTTTCAATTTCAGGATTTTTTTCTTTTAATTTTTTAAACAATTCTTCTTTCCAAAACAAAGGACTTGCAATTATTATTATGTTATAATTTTTCGCCAAATCGAGCACAGCAGAGACTAGTTTTCCAAATTGTTCTTCTGCTTTTTGAACATATCTTTTTTTGGCAAGTCCAAGTGGAATTTGTGCAATGTATTTTATGCCTGTTGAGCTGAATTCGGCCAATGTTCCAACTTCATCATCTAGCACACAAACACCAACAGCAAAAAGTTGCGTTTGTTTTTCTGCATCCCGCAATCTTTTAATTTGGTACTCTTTCCACTGCTTTATAATTGTAATAACATCTCCACACCTAATATCAAGAGTATGATAACTTCCAATTGGAAGTTCTTCTGGGCCAGCAATAATTGATCCTAAGACTTTAACTCCCGATGTTTCAAACTCAATTTTTTCAGCTTTAAGCTTGACAAAGTATTGCTCTCGCTTAAGCCTTGCGCGTTCATCTTCGGTGCCAATTCGAACTTTTCTTACGATTTGACCAGCCACAATATCTTCTGGCTCGATGAGCCTTGCAATGTGCCAAAGATCATCTTTACTTTCAATTTTCACTTTAGCTTCGCCTTTAATAAAAGAAAGGATTTTCATAGCTATTTTCTTATTTACTTTATTAACTTCGAATAAAATGACAGTGTTAGTTATTCAAAAACCTTTTTATAGGAAAAAGTTTTATAACAAAATAACTAATGTATTGAAATGGCCACACTTAAAGCACAAAGCGAGTATGCTCCATTAATAATACTCTTTGTAATTTTAATTGCAATCGTTGCATATGCTGTGGTCACAACTCCTTTTGAACGTGAAGCAGTTATAGGTCCGATATATGCGCAGCGCGCACTACTTGATATTGTGCCGGGCTTTATTAAAGGTGCGCCTGTAAAAACATCTTCTTTTGAACACAATTTAGATATTATAGATCTTGATTTTAGACCAATTTCAGAGCCTTCTCAGCTTGCCAATAGAATTGTTATAGAAAGATCTGCATTTTCTAACAAACCAACAACATTTACAGTGTCTCTTAATAAAAGCAATTTTGTTGGTGCGAGTTTATATTTTGATGTTATTTCAAGATTTGGGGATAGAGAGCTTATTGTTTACTTAAACAATGAGCAAATATTTGCTGGTTTGCTCGGCGCTGGGCCACAAGAAGTTCTTTTGCCATTAAGCAAGCTTAATAACACAAATACGATAAAAATTGCTGTTGCGCCTCCAGGTCCTGCTTTTTGGCAAAAAACAAGTTATGTTTTAAGCAATGTTTCTTTTGTAACAAAATATTATTTGCCTGAAAAAGCAAAACAAAGCGTACATCTTGAATTGTCCGATGCAGAAATAAAAGGACTTTTAGCTGCACATTTTGATTGTTATGCAAAGCAGTTGGCTAAAGCAGGCAAACTTACAATTGCTTTAAATGGCAATGAAATTTGGTCAGGCACACCATCTACCGCAATTTCTTTTGATATTCAACCAGTTTTGCTAAGCAAAACAAATAATTTTGAGTTTAGCACGCAACAAGATTCGTATTATTCGCTTTTATTTTGTAAAGTGACAACATTATTTACAAAAACACCTTATACTGTTCCAACTTGGCAATTTAATCTAACTAATGAAGAACTTAGTTTTGCTAAGACAGGACAAGCAAATTGTTGGTTAATTATAAATGGCAGCAAGCCGCTTGAAAAACCTTTGAATTGTTTAATTAATAATCAAAAAATTACTTTAACTCCAATAAACGGCACAATTAAAGAAAACATTTGTGCTTACTTACAAAAACAAAATACTTTATCACTTTATACTTCAACAGATCTTGAGCTAACCAATCTGAAAGTGCTATATGTAAGGAAGGTTTAACATGGCAGAAGATGAAGGAGGAAAAGAAAAAGAAATAGTTAAAGAAGGAGAAGAAGGAGAAGAAAAAGGAGAAGAGCCTGAAGAAGGAGAAGAAAAAGGAGAAGAAAAAGAAGCTAAAATACTAGGTTCAGTTGTGCCTTCTCGAGAAAAGTTGAAAACGCTACTAAAAGCAACTCCCGAAGGGACTGCTGCAAGTTTAGCATTAGAAAAAGGCGCTTCAAAATTTAAAGGTCTAAAACTATATTATTTAGTTTTAATTATAGTATTTATAATATTATTTTTAATATTTTTTATAATTCAAAGCATAGGCTTTTTAGCCAGCTTGCCTTTGCACTACATAATAATTATAGTTGGAATTTTCTTAGTAGTTATTGTTGGGCTTAAAAGCAGACGAGCAGCGCTTGCATTGCTCATAATATTTTTAGCACTTGGTGCAGGGGCATGGTATCTTTTAGGTACTGAAACAGGCCAATGGATAACTGGAAAAGCTAAAGTGGGTAGTGTTGTGGCAGGCGTTTCTGCTGGAGAGAGCTTAAAGGGACTTGCAGGGCCGTTAAATATAATGCGACAAATTTTTACAGGCACTTACCGCCCAGAAGAACTTTGGAGTTCTGAGCAAGTTGAAAGCGAATATTCTGAAGTAAAAGACATTGGAATGGTACTTCGCGATGTTGCACCTATAAAACCGTACTTTATGACAAATGAGCCAATTATTGTGGCGGGCAGAATTGATGCAGTTAGTTTTCCTGGCACAAATATTAACGTAGCAATAAAGGCTACAGGTAAATATGAAAAGGACGAGAAAGAAAATGAGTTAAAATTTGAGTGCAACCCCTCAAGTTTAAGTATTAAACAACTTAAAAATAGATACTTCTCATGTAGTACTTCAGGTCTTACGGAAGAAACTGCTTTAGCAGTGACAGTAAGTGCAGAAGCAGAAGGGACACAAACAATTGCTGGCAAGCAAATTGTTTTTGGTGATTCAAATGCTATTTTAAAATATGAAAATCCTCTAAAAGCTTGGGGCTTTACAGAAGATGCTTTAAAAAGCTGGCAAAAAGGCGATGAAAACATTAATTTAGGTTTGGGCATAGCAGGCAATCCAACTATTTTAGAAGCAAAACGTGATGGGGGGCCCGATTATTATTTAGGCTGTAGCGTACAAAATCCTATGTTTTCGAAAAATACAATTAATGGCGGCAAATTGTATGTAATTTTGCCTCAGAATTATGTTTTGGAGGAAAAAGATTTTAAGAAGTTGTCAAATTGTGATACTCTTAAAGAATTTACAAAAGACCAAACGAACCTAGTGTGTTATGAAACTAAAACTACTTTTGGAGAACTAAAGCCAGCAGATTCACGCTCATACTTTTTAAAGTTAAACATTTCCGAAGATAAGCTTGGTGGTGGGGAGTTTGGTTCTTTCTTTGTTCTTGCGGTAGCAAAGTACACTTATACTGTATCAACCTCAGTACCAGTAGAAATTAAAAGCCTGGGAAGTAGTTAATGTTAAAATATAATATTAATTAAAATGGAGTGTTGAAATGCGCGGCCTGAGAATGATTTGTTTGGTTTGTGCAGTGATTGCGCTAGTTGCGCTTTCTGGTTGTATTAAAAAAGAAAAAGAAGGAGAAATTTTCGTAGGTGGTACAGAGGGCTTAAGTTTTTCATTCGTATCACCAGAACAACAAGTTTTTGCCGGCGAACCTTTTAATATAGTTCTTAAAGTTCAAAACATGGGCGAGTTTGAAATACCAAGTGGTAGTATAAATTTTACGCTCCAAGATGCAAACAAGTTCGACATTAGTGAAAATACAAAAACCAATACTGTTAATTTATTAGGAAGAAAAATTCGGGGCGAAGAAGTAATATCTGAAGGCGGAACAACTTTTATAACTTGGGAAAACGCAAATTTAAATCCACTAATAATTACTGAAAAGCAAGAAGTTCCATTGAGTATCATAGTAAAATATCCATATAATACTCTTACCGTAGTGCCTGATGCGTGCACTTCACTTTCAGGCGAAATTTGCCAACCAACTGGCGAAAAAAGCATTAAAAATTCTGGTGCACCAATACACATAAAATCTTATAAACAAACAGTAATTAAAAGCGGCGGCGGCGTAAAATTAAAATTTGCATTTATAGTCGAAAATGTTGGATCTGGAAAAGTTAGTTCAGATTCAGAGTTTAAGCTAGAGAACTTAGACAGCGTAAACATAACAAATATAACTTTCAGCGGAATACCTTTTGATGTTTCAAAAGCATGTGGCAGTAACACTTTTTCAATAGGTGAAGAATATTGGTGCACTTTAGAAAATGTGTCTGGTGAGACTCGAGCACAATTAGTATTAAATACAAGTTATTGGTATCAAGAAATTGCAAGTATGAAAATATCTGTTTTAACTTAGAAATGATAACCTAAAACTTTAAATATGTTTTAAAATATAAAATAACATGGCCACAAAAAAATTTGCTAAAGTGTTCTTAGTATTAGCTCTTTTTTCTGTTTTAGTTTTGGCAAGCGGGTGCGTTGGAAAGCCAAAAGAAAAAGTTGTAGCAAACAAAACTGCCGAAGCTTTTATTGGTGGAACAGAAGGTCTTAAAATATCTTTTTTGCCAGACCAACCACCTTCTGAAGTTTTTGCTAAGCAGTCATTTACAATTGGTTTGAAAATTGAAAACATTGGCGAGGGCAAAATGTTTCCATTGAACAATCTTACTATTTCAACGCTTAAAAGTGGCAAATCTGATAATATAGGTACAGATAAACCCGGAGCATTTGTTGAAATTATGGGTATAACTAAAGAAGCTTTTACGAACCTTAAACAACTAACAAACATAACTGAGGCGTTGAATCCAGCTAAAAAAGTTGGAAAAGATATTGTGCCTGGTGGAAGTACTTTTATAACTTTAACTCCAACTGCACCAGAAATAGTAGGCGCTTCACAAAACTATCCTTTAGTTGCTAAGCTTGTTTATGCATACGAAACAAAAGCAATTTCAACTGTTTGTCTTAAAGAAAATATTTATACACAAGCAACAGGCGGTAAAGAAATTTGTAAAATTTCTGGACAAAAACCAGTTTCTAATTCTGGAGGACCAATACAAATAACTTCAGTTGAAGAAACATATAATGGTTTTAACATAAAAGTTAAAAACGTAGGAACTGGTGAGCCGTTTATTTTAAATGAAACTTTTAAATATTTTAATATTTCAGAAATAGATAAATTCCAGGAGCTGAATAGAATTTGGGTAGATAATGTTTCTTTAGGAACGAAAGATATAACTTCGAACTGCACAGGATTTGTAACAGAAAGGATTCTTTTCTTGCCGAAGGGTGAAGCCACATTTTATTGCACAACAAAAGTTACAGGAGGAGTGGAAGCTGTAGACCAGCTCAAGATCACTTTGAAATACGGTTACATAACAGAAGCACGTACAGAATTTACAGTTACAAGTTATGGAGTAGAAGAATAAGAAAGCAAATTTTTTTAACTTTCTTTTTCGTTTTTATCTATGCAATTATTTGCAGATCTGCACATACATTCGAGATTTTCTCGTGCATGTTCAACAGCACTAAATTTAGACAATCTTGTAAAGTGGGCAAAAATAAAAGGCTTACAAATTCTTGGCACAGGGGATTTTACACACCCTGGCTGGCTTGCAGAACTCAAACAAACTTTGCATACAGAGCAAGAGCAACTTTTTTTATATAAAGATATTTTTTTCTTGCTTACAACAGAAGTTTCAAACATTTTTGAGTACCAAAAAAATGTTAAAAAAGTGCACCATGTAATTCTTGCGCCAAATTTTGAAGTAGTTGAGCAAATTAATTCTTTTTTAAGCAAGTATGGCAATTTGTCTGTAGATGGCAGGCCAACTCTTTTTTTAAGTCCTCCAGAAATGCTCGAAGGTCTTAATCAAATTTCATCTAAAATTGAAGTTTTTCCAGCACATATTTGGACACCACATTTTAGCCTCTTCGGTAGCAATTCTGGCTTCGATAGCCTTAATGATTGCTACCAAGACAAAAAGCATAAAATACATGCAATCGAAACTGGAATGTCTTCAGATCCTGCAATGAACTGGAGACTTTCAGAGTTAGACGACTTACAAATTCTTTCTTTTTCAGACAGCCATAGTTTTTGGCCTTGGAGACTTGGCCGAGAAGCAACAATTTTCGATTTGGCAAAACCAAGTTATGAAAACATTTTAACAGCTATTAGAAGTGGTGTCGGGCTTACGGGTACTGTTGAAACATCTCCTGCATACGGCAAATATCATGCAGATGGACATAGGGCCTGCGGAGTTTGGTTAGAGCCGGAGCAGTCTGAAAAATACAAAAATAGATGTCCTAAGTGTGGCAAACCTTTAACAATCGGAGTTTTAAATAGAGTTGAGCAGCTCGCAGATCGGCCAAGAGATTTTTTGCCAAAGCACAGACCACCTTTCTTTACACTTTTGCCACTTTCAGAGTTAATTGCTAGTTGTTTGCACACATCTCTAAGTTCAAAAAGTGTTTTTGCACTTTATGAAAAATTACTTAATGCATTTGGTTCTGAATTCGAAGTTTTGATGAATGTGCCAAAAGAAGATTTGGAAAAAGTTTCGGGTGAAAAATTAGCAAATCTCATAATTGCAAATCGAGAAAATAAATTACATGTAAGACCTGGCTATGACGGCGTTTATGGCAAACTTATTTTAGATGATGAAGTTGAAAACTTTAATGACGCAGTACAAAAAAATCTTTCACAAAAGAGTCTTTTTGATTTTGAATAATTTTTTGAAATTATTCTTGTATTTTTACTTCTATTTTTGCTTCTTTTCCTAAATCTTTTTGAAAAATGTTTGGAATTTCTTTAAGCCAAGCATCTATAGTTTTTTTATTTGTGCTTTCTACTACAAATTGATATTGTGGAGCTGAAATATATGTTATGGTTAAGTCTAAATTTAGGCGTTTGGCAGAATTTGTTAACGCATCAAAGCCTTTTTTAAGCCTTGTAAGTCCATCTGGAGCAAGCGACTGCAGTACTAAAAAGCCCCGCGCTCTGCATTTTGGAAGAACTATTCGCTTTTGTATCAAACTAGTAAGCGAAGTTGCTAAATTTTCATCTATGCCAGCTTCGATTAAAATATTTTTTCCATTTTGTGCAGTTTGCAAGAAAGCAGAATAAAGCAAGCCATATTTTTTAATTATTTTTTTAATAATATCTTTCATATCTTTTGCAGAAAGGTTGGCTTGCTTAGCAAAAACTTCCAAAATATTGTAAGCAGTTTTTTCTTTATCCCATTCTTGCAGTTTTGCCCGCCTTTGACCTTCACCAACTCGTCTTAAAGATAGTGTTAAAAACCTCTTTTCCGCATCAACTTCCATTACTTTACAAACAAGTTTTGTACCTGGTTTCAAATAAACTTTCATAGCACGAACTTGTTTTCTAGTTATTTCAGAAACGTGTATCATGCCTTCGGCCTTTTCAAATTCATCTAAAACCACGAATACAGAACTTGGTGTCGCTTCTCTTATGGTGCATATTACTAAATCATCCTTTTCTGGCAAATCTTCTTTTTTATACATTTTAACTTGATACTTTTAACTTAAGAGCTCAAGTATTTGTGCATTAATCGATGCTGTACCGCCAGTCGGCTTTGCAAGAACTTCGCCGCACACTAAGCACTTTACTAATGTCGAAGCTTTACTAAATATAATTTGCTCATTTTTACATTTAGTACAACGTACTTTTACAAATCTTGAGCTAAGCGTTCTTGCCATTTTTCTTACTTAATTTCTACTTTTTTAATTCTTTTTGGTCTTTGCTTGAAATGAGCTTTTTTACACTCAGTGCATTCATATTTTAAGTTTGCTTTTTTAGTAACTTTTGCTTTTTCATGAATTATTGGACGTGGTGAGCCGCCGTAGCCCGAAGATATTTTCGCATAATGTCTTACTCCCCACTTTAATGCTCGCTTTCGTGTGGTTGGTTTTGGCTTTGTTTTTTCTACTATGACTTTATGCAGTGTGTGCTTTTTACACTTTGGGCAGTACTTTTTAATTTGTTTGGGTATTTTCATTTTCAGCTTTTACCTCAACAGCTTTACCTTGCTGCAAAAGGAGTTCTGCAAGCTCCTCAGGCAGCTCTGTTATTGTATTGGGCTCGAAAGGCCCATATTTTCGTAGTGAGGTATCTATTAGCTCTGGAAGAGCTTCTAATATTCTTACTCGTTTAAATTCTGTTTTTAAAGTCTTCGGATGCTCAATTTCTGCAAAACTTTGATTAAAAAGATCAAAAAATTCTTCGCTGCTTCTTTTTAAAAGATCTAGTAATGCGGTATACAACTTTTCTTCCGAAACCAACATGTTTGTAGTATCTTTTAGCTTAAATCCGCCTTTAGCTGTGAAAAGAGCCCTGCTAATTATTTTTCTTTCTCTTTTATCATAAAGATCGCGAAGCGCCCTTTTAGCATTTTCGAGTTCAATTTTGAGTTTTTCTACGTTTTCATCAAAAACAGATTCTTTTTGTCTGATAATAAGCTCTTCTTTTGATTTTAAATAAGCAGCAATTTTTCTAATTTGTGAAGGGTCTAGTGGCTGAAGATCTGCAGAATATTTTTCTGTACGAAGAAGTTCGTACAGATCTTCGTATGAAAATTCTGCCATGTTAATTTAGCAAAAATTAAATCTTAATAATTTTTTGTTTTCTTGGGTAGCTTATTGGATTTTTAATTTGCTCGCACGTTTTGTCTGGCTTGCAAACTCCAAAATCTTGGTAAAATGATTTGCAATTTGGTGGGGGTATTAGCTTTGTTTGTCTAAGATGCCAATTTAGCTGTGTTCTAATATAGCCTTCTTTAAGCGGCGGATTGTTTTTTAAATTCCACGCCCTTACAAATTGCTCAATTTCAGATTTATTCCATTTACAAATTTTTAAGAAATTTAAAAGTGCAAAAAGGCTTCTTTTCCGCCCATCTTCAAGCCCAGCCAAAATTGTTTGAATACATGGCGGAAATGCTTGCTCAGGAACTTTTGTTGTAAAATCTCTATTACTTTGGCTTTCTTGCGATGTTGTTTTATCGTTTTGGTTTTGATAAAACTGATTTTGATAAAACCAATCATTAGCTTGGTTTAAGAGTCCGCTAGCAGAACCTTTTACAACATTTCTCTCTAGAAATCTAAGTTCAACTTTTTGTACATATTCAGGTTTTGCACATTCTGGATCAAATTCAGAAATATCTTTTACACGAATTGGAAGCGAAACGAGCCATTTCTTTTCATTCAAGCTGTAAGGCATTCGCAACAAATGTCTGGGCGAAATTGCTACGGTATCTATTTCTAAAAGTTTGTACGGATTTATAGAATTTCCTTCTTTTATTTCTTCAGGCTTTTTTCCAGATTTTGTAACAATAGTTTTAATATCGCTTTCTTTCTCTATTATTTTTTCAGCAAGTGCTTTTTTAATATGTGTTTTAAGGTATTGTGCAATGATTTGAGCTGTGTCGGGAAAAGGCAACATTTCTTCTGAGTAAAGAGCTTCCCACGGTATTCCTATGTGAAAGCCAGTTCCACCAGAAAATTTTATGCTGTAATCTTTAACTTCATGTTCTTCAAGAGCTTTGCATAGCAGTTCTGCACAAGCCTTTGACCATTCTAATACTTTACAATCGATATCGAGCACAAGGTCAAAGCCAATTCTGAGCTTATCAAGCTCTTTTTTATCAAGTTCTGGCCTTAGTTTTAAAGGATCCGACCAAAGTTCTTCAGAAGCGTGCCAAGAAGTTGCACCAGCTCTAACTTGTCTAATCACATCGTTTGGAAATTGTAAAATATCTGGTCTTTTGCCAAAAGTTTCCCCAAATTTAGCCACAACTTCACGATTTGAAGCATATCTAATTAGCTCTTCCAAAATTTCTTTTTGAGAATAATATTTTATTATTTCTGAAAGTCGCATATTTTTAAATTATAAAGGCATGATTAAAACTTTTTGTTTAATCTAAAATATTTATATAAAAATTATAAAAAAATCAATCCAAAACAATTTTCTTTAGAAATTTTGGCAAATCTTTTAGTGGGTAACAATTGACAATATTTTCCGCACTTGCCCAACCACGTCTAGCAGTTGCAACTCCATATTCGATTAAGTCTAATTGATTTGTGGCGTGCGCATCGGTGTCGATTGCAATGTATACTCCTTTTTCTATAGCTTTCTTTACATCACTATCTTTTAGATCAAGCCTGTCTGGAAAAGCATCAAGTTCAAGAATTTTGCCTTTTTCAGCAGCCACTTCATAAATTTGCTCCAGATCTACAAGATATGGTTTACGCTTTTGTATAATTCTGCCAGTTGGGTGGCCTAATATATCTACATAAGGATTTTCTAATGCTTTAATTATTCTAGAAGTCATTTTACGCAAAGGCATTTTCCAGCCGGTGTGTATGGAAGCAATAACCACATCTAATTTTTTTAATACTTCATCTGGAAAGTCGAGGCTGCCGTCTGCTAAAATATCTACTTCTGAGCCTGTGAGTATTTTTATATTTGGAAATTTTTTTTGTACAATTTTTATTTCTTTCAATTGCTTACTAAGCCTTTCTTCGTCTAAGCCGTGCGCTATTGCTCTTGTTTTGCTGTGATCTGAAATGCAAACATATTGATAGCCTAAGCTTTGAGCATACGAAACCATTTCTTCTATACTTGCAGTACCGTCAGACCAATTTGTATGTACATGCAAGTCGCCTTTTATATCTGCAAGCTCAACCAATTTTGGAATAGCATTCTTTTTTGCAGCTTCAATTTCACCAGCATTTTCTCTTAGCTCTGGAGGAATGTATGAAAGACCAAGCTTTTTGTAAATTTCTTTTTCCGTTTTTCCAGCAACCAATTTTTCACTAATTCTATCAAATAAGCCGTACTCAGAAAGTTTGTAACCTTTTTCGACAGCAATTCGCCTAATTGCGATATTATGTTCTTTGCTTCCTGTAAAGTATTGCAATGCAGCACCAAAGCTCTCACTTTTAACAACTCTAACATCTGCTTGCAAAGCATTTTTTAGTATGACTATGCTTTTTGTTTGTCCTTTTGCCAAAACTTTTTTTACAAAAGGCATCGACGTGAAAGTATCCATAACTTTACTTGTTAGCCTCGGATCTTTAATTGTCACGAGAATATCTAAATCTCCAACTGTTTCCTTTCTACGTCTTACAGAGCCTGCTTCGGAAATTTGTTCTATTTCTGGAATTTTTGTCTTCAAATAACCTATAATTGTTCTTGCAATTGGCAAAACTTCTCCGAGCAAAAATCTTGTATGCCTTTGCTCAAAAAGTGCGATTCCTTCAGCTATATTTTGCTCAGATTTCGGCCCAAAGCCACGAAGCTGTGCAATTTTATGTTCTTTAAGCGCAGCTTTTAATTCTTCTAAGTTTGTAATGCCTAACTTTTTCCAGAGAATAATTGCTTTTTTTGGACCAATAGATTCTATTTCCATTAAGTCTGCAAGGCCGGCAGGAATTTTCTTTTTAAGCTCTTTGTATTCGTGAATTTCTTTAGTTTTAATGAATTCTTCAATTTTTTTAGCAAGTCTTTCTCCAATACCAGGTATTTGTTCAAGTGCTTTTAGCCCTCCTTTTTTATAAAGCTCTTCAACATCCTCAGCTAAAGTTTCAAGGCTTTTGGCAGCTTTTCGATATGCTCTAGGTTTCCAAGGCACATCGAGCAGCTCTAAAATATCAGCCATTTCATAAAAAATTTTAGCAATTTCTAAATTATGCATGCTTTTTTTAATAAATTTAGTAGTTATAAATATTTTTTCAATTTCGTAAAGTAGTGAAGGTAGTGAAAAGATAGTGAGAATTAATTGAGAATTAATTTTTTTGAGATTTTAAAGTTAAAAATTTCTCAGCAGCAACAAGAACTTGCTTATCTGTTTTAAAAGTCAGCCGAGCTAAAGCTTCTTTGTATGGCAGCCAAGCATAACCAGCATGTTCCCAAGAAATTTTTACTTTTTTAGTTTGCGTTTTAGCTAAAAAATAAATTACATCTTTGCTAACAAAATCATTATCTTTTTTGTAAAAATAATGAATTTTTTGTTTAAATCCTTCTTCCAATTTTAATTTTTTAAGTCCTGTTTCTTCAGCAACTTCTCTTTTTGCAGTTTCGAGTTCGCTTTCACCTTTTTCTATAAGTCCTTTTGGGAAAGACCAACTTTCGCTGTAAATTCCAGAAGCAGCTTTGTAAAGTAACAAATAATACCTTAAATTTTTTTCTTTTCTAAAAATTACAAAACCAGCAGATTTTTCGTATAACATTTTTACATTCACTTTATTTTTTACTCATGATTTTTAATAGCTTTAGACCTTTTTCAAACAATTTCTTTTGTTTTGGAAATCTCATTGCGGCAGCTGGATGTGGTAAGTCTAAATATATTTTGGCAAGATTGCGCGGCACTGCTTTGGCAGCAGTCCTGCCAAGCAGTACAATTATTTTAGGTTTTACTGCTTTCAATTCAGAAATTAAATACGGAAGATATTTGCGAATTTTTTCAGCTTTTGGTGTACCAACGCATCTTTCTTTAACAACATTTGTTATGTATAGTTTTTTTCTATCAAAACCAAATTTTTTAAGTTCTTTATCTAAAAACTTCCCCGCTCTGCCTACAAAAGGTCTTTTCTTTTTTTCTTCTTCAGCACCACCAGCTTCTCCAATTAAAACAATTTTGGCCCTTTTGGGCCCTTCGCCAAAAATTAATTTTTTCATAATATTATTTCGTTTTTATTCTTTTAAATCTTATCTAATTTTGTAGAAATTTATAGAAAAGTTTTAAATTGTGCTTTTAAACAAAAAATTGTGGAGAGGGTAGTTTAGCCTGGTTAGAATCACTGGCTGTGGCCCGGTGGACCTGGGTTCAAATCCCAGCCCTCTCCCTTAAAATGGAAAAAATTAATTTAAAGCCAGTCAGAGGAATGAAGGATTGTTTGCCCGAAAAGCAACTATTTATAGAAGAAATTATTCAAAAAATGCGTTCTATTTTCCAGAAATATGGCTTTGTTCCAATGCAAACACCTGCCTTAGAATATGCTTCTGTTTTACTAAAAAAGTATGGCGAAGAGGAAAAATTAATTTTTAGATTTAAATTTGGCGAAGAAGATTTGGGTTTAAAATACGATCAAACAGTGCCAACAGCCAGAGTCTATGCAGCAAATCCGCAATTAGGCAGGCCATTTAAGCGATATGTTATTGACAAGGCTTGGAGAGGCGAAAGGCCTCAGGCAGGCAGGCTGCGGGAATTTCTGCAATGCGACATAGATACAATTGGAACTTATAGTTTAGCTGCAGACGCCGAAATTCTTGCTTGCGCAAACGAAGTGCTTACAACAATTGGTATTAAAAATTTTAAATGGAGAATTAGTACTCGAAAATTAGCAGCCAATTTCTTTAAATCTTGTGGTGTTTCTGATATAAAATTGCAAGTTGCTATGCGTGCAATTGATAAATTGGATAAATTAGGAGAGCAAGGTGTAAAAAAAGAACTTCTAGAAAAAGGTATTAGCGAAGTTGCTGTTGATACAATTTTTTCTTTACTTAAGTACCGTGGCGATCTTGAAAAAATTAAAAGCGCAATTAAAATAGACCCTGCAGTTTTCCAAGAACTTACCGAATTTATTTCTTATTTAGAAAAATTTAATGTGAAAAATTATCAATTTGATCTTTCTCTTGTCAGAGGCCTTGATTATTATACCGGACCAATTTTTGAAGCAGTTGCACCTCACTTCAAAGGTTCAATTGCTGGCGGCGGAAGATATAATCACTTAATCGAACTTTTTAGTGGAAAAGAAATACCTGCAACGGGCGTAAGTATCGGCTTAGATAGGATTTTAGACTTTCTCCAATTCAAGCCAATAAAAACAAAAACAAAACTTTATGTAATTGGCATAGGCACCGATGTAGTACCAATTGTGCAAGCTTTCAGAGCACAAGATATACCAACAGATTTAGATTTAATGTCGCGTGGGCTAAGAGGAAATTTGGATTTTGCAAATAAGAAAGGCATTCCTTACGTTGCTATTATTGGGCCAGAAGAGCAGAAAAAGAACTTATTAAGGCTTAAAGATATGGCGTCTGGCAAGGAAGAACTTCTCTCTTTTGAACAAGTTGTGGCTAAGTTGAAAGCATAGCCTCAACGAGAATGAGTTCTTCCCAAGGTAATTTTTGTCTTGCCAAAATTTTTGGCTCAAATTTATTTTTCTTAAAAATTTCTAAAACTTTTCTTTCTCCTGTTAAAGTAGAAAACACAATTAAGATTTTACCTTTTGGTTTTAAAAATTTTGGCGCATTTTCAACAAATCGTTGTATAAATTCCCTGCCCGTTTTACCTCCAGAGTACATTTTTGAAGGGCCTATGCGTTCATCGATTTCATCTTCTGGCAGGTATGGAGGATTGCAAATTATCAAATCAAATTTTTTACTTATGTTAGAAAAAATATCTGATTTTACAAATTCAATTTTAACATTTTCAAGCTTTGCATTTTGCGCAGCAACTTTTAGCACATCTTCACTACAATCGGCAGCGACAACATTTGCACCAGCTTTTGCAGCAGTTATTGCCAAAATTCCTGAGCCAGTTCCCATGTCTAGCACATCCATTCCTTTTAAGCAATTTGGAATATGCTTTTGAATTAAGAAAGAATCTTCTGCAGGTTGGTAAACTTCCATGTTTGTTAAATTCTTTTTAAGTTTAGTTAGAATTCAACATCTTTTTAAATCCTTTCTTTTTACTTTTAATAGCTCAGCATAAAAAAATTATAAATGCCCCAGTAGCTCAGCTTGGATAGAGCACCTGCCTTCTAAGCAGGGGGTCGGGGGTTCAAATCCTCCCTGGGGCGTTTTCGAAAATCAGTTTTTAAATCAGCTTTTATTTCAGAAGGTTTTTGTCTATAATTATGAATTCCTTTTGCTACGTATCCAAGGCTAGTTAAAATTAAGGAAAAAATTGCTCCTGTTGCGGCATTGTTCCACCAAATTCCTGGATCAAAAGATGTGTGTGCAAAATGATATTTATATTCAAACCAAGAACCCACTATAATACCTTCAAAAAAACTATATGAAAGCAAACCAATAGGAATTGCATATTTAGCAATTTTTCCACTATTTTTATCAAACCATTTGGCTGCTTTTTCTTCTTTTTCTTTGAGTTTTTTATTCAAATTATGAAAATATGTTTTAATTTTACACTCTAATGAATTTTTTTCACAATAGCTTTCGTCTTTACTTTTAATTTCCACACCCAATTTCTTAAGAATTTCATCATAAGAATCTTTTAGTAATCTGTGTTGTTTTATGGCTTTTCCAATTTTATACGATGCATAAATTGTTAATCCAGCAGCTAAAATTGAAGAGCCAACAGCTAAACCCATCCATTCTTCTGGCGTAAAGTATGTGTGCTTAAATAGCCAAGGCACATCTACATAACCAATTTGCGCACCTATATTAGCAAAATCTGTTGACCAGTAGCTCCAAAGTTGGGCAACACCTGCTAAATATGCGGCCAGAAGCGCTTTTATCATATCTTTACTAGCTTGACACTTTTCGGTTGAAATAAGTAAAATTTTTTCCAAATCTTCTTCAGGAAGTTTGCCAAAATAACATTGCTTACATATATTTTTCTCTATCTCATATCTCTTTGTTAAGTATTTATTTGGAGATATGGGAGGTGGAAGTCCGGCTGGGGATTGTGGTTCCGGCATTTTACATAAATATAAAACACAAAAGCTTTTAGATTGATCGGCTTATTTAATGCTCTATTTTAATTATATACTTTATTAAACAAATATTTTTAAACCACTCAGTGGTAACAAATTTTAGAGGTGCACCAAAATGAAAAAAATGTTTGTAATTTTGTCCGCATTACTAGGTTTGATTTTAGGGCCAATTGCTTTTGCAGCAACTTTTGATTTGCCGAGCGAAGTTGTTTTGAATGAAGATAGTTCAACAACTTTAAATCTAACACAATATTTAAGTTTGGGCAGTGGGGAAAGTTTAGTGAACTTTACATTGAACTGCACGCCGCAAAATATAGTTGTTTCGATAAATCAAAATAATTGGCTAGCAACGATTTCACCAAAGCAAAATTGGAATGGTCAAGAAAAAATAAATATTGTTGCATATTATAACGCTAGTAACACTATTAAATTTGTATCTAACAGCTCCACAGTTGTTGTTAAACCAGTTAATGATGCTCCTGTTTTAAATTTACCAACAAATCTAAAATGGCGTGTTGGAGAAGCTATAAATTATCAAGTAAATGCTACGGATGTTGATGGTGATCAATTAGTATTTACTGCAGATGCAGGGGATTGGAGTTCCTTTTTAATGGATTCTGCAGGAGTTATTAGCTTTACACCTACAGAAGATGATTTGGGTTTGCATACAGTTAAAATAACAGTTAGTGACGGCTCTGTCAACGTTACAAAAGTAACAAATATATTAATAACTTATGAAGATGATAAAAATGAACTTGTTATTTCAAATGTAGAACTAACAGATGAAACTGGAGATGAAAGTGTTTTGGCACCAGGAGACACTCTTGCAATATCTTTTGATATAGAAAATAAGTTGCGAAATGCGCTCA
Organism: Candidatus Nanoarchaeia archaeon; assembly: GCA_049969975.1. Lineage (GTDB taxonomy): Archaea > Nanobdellota > Nanobdellia > UBA10117 > UBA10117 > JAWAPU01. The sequence goes on along the minus strand of JBMFNW010000005.1, from coordinate 1,658 downwards.
AATCAATAAAAGTTTCATCATGGCTAGAATCTGAGACTGGTAAAAGGTTGACAGATAAATATCAATTCGATACTTTTAGCCTTGAAGATAGAGAGTCTACAAGCTTAGATTACAAAGTTAGAATACCTTTCAATATCCAAGATGGTACTAAAATTTTTATTGTGATTAGTGCCAAAGGCGTTAATGGAGAAACTGATGATACTACAAGCACTTTATACATTACCACAAAAAAAGTTGAAAGACAAGAACATAAATTGGCTTTCGAAAGTGTTTCTCTAAGCGAGAGTTCTGTTGAATGCGGCTCAATTGTTGATTTAAGTGCAAATATTTGGAATGTTGGAACTGAAACAGAAACAGCATATGTAAAAGTGCAAAGTGCAGAGCTAGGTATCAATGCTGTAAGTGACAGCTTTACAATGAAAGCAAAAGGCAGCACTGCAAATATAATAACAACTCTTTCGTTACAAATACCTACATCAGCAATAAGCAGAAATTATACATTAAATGTATTTGCAGTATATAACAATAATAAATCTGCAGAGGTTGCTAAAATACCTGTAGAAGTTATTTGTGCAACACCAACACCAACCAGCCAAGGCACGGGCGTAATAGATACGCGATTAACGAATTTAACAAGTAAAGCTGGCGAAACAACAACTATAACACTATCGTTTAGAAACACAGGCAAAACATCAGCAAACTTTGAAGCACAATTACTTGGTTGCGATTGGTGTACTGCAGAGGTTTTCCCAAAAGAATTCACTTTAGCTCCTGGCGAAAACAAGAGCTTATCTGTGCAGATAACACCTAACATAAACAGCTTTGGTGAAAAGCAATTTACTTTAGTTGTAAAATCTAATGGTGCAATTGTAACATCTAAAGACTTTACTGTTACTGTAGAGAAGCAAGGAATACAAATAAGACAATTAAATTTGAGTTCTCAAAGCACGCAAGCATTACTTGTAGTATTAGTAGGATTGCTAGCAGCCATAGCAATACTGCTATTAGGCAGAAAAAAGCACTCTGCAGTAGAGATTTATGACGAGCCGAGACGCGGTCCTGGCAGACCTCCAAAGTCTGCCGAACTTTAATTTTTTTTAAATTTTTTAGTTTTGCATGTTTGTTCAAACTTTTGCCGAAAAATTTTAGGTCAAATTTTTTGAAAAGTTTTTTAAAATTTTTAAATGATTATGGCTAATGTGGTGAATAAAATGGATGTTGACGAAAAAGAAATTCCTAAAACTCTTTTAGAAATTATTGGATCTGTTGATTGGGAATCAAAAGCTTTTCACCCAATACCAAACGGCAACGATTATTATTTTGTTCAAAGAGGAGATGTTAGAGATTCTAAAGTTTCTATTTTAAAAATCGATGATATATTTTATTGTAAATTAGAAAATACTGATGAAATTTATGAAATAAAAAATCAGCAAGTTGAAAAAGTAGAGGATAAAGGACTTTTATCTTTGTTAAACACTTTTTATAAACAAACTACTCCTTTAGATGTTGCGCCCGTAATAACACACCATCGATCTCTTTTTGGTCTCGGAAATAAAATAATTGTAAGTATTGAGGTACCAACAAAGCGATACACAATGAATTTTAATTCAAAAGAATTGCCTTCCAAAGTAGAGCTCGAGAAAATACTTTCAAATTCA
>JBMFNW010000004.1:0-30567 GCA_049969975.1 Candidatus Nanoarchaeia archaeon | reverse complement strand
TGTTGCAGCTAAACAGTTACCATAACCCGTCTCTAAATAGTCGGTTAAAAGAAAGTAATCTTTCTTACGATTAATTCCTTTCACAGTTTCTCTGATAACTTCTTCAGGACTTTTCCCATTTTTTATTTTTTCCTTCAATTCATCTTTGATTTCAAATAACTTATTTTTATAATACTCAAAATCTTTTAATTCTCTCCCTCCAATAATTTTTTCTCCAATCCATGAGGCGCATAATATTTTTTCATATAAAGGTAAGCTAGAATCTGATAATTTTTCTTCCAAATCTTTCAAATATTCTTCTATAACTCCAATTTCCATTTTATTATCCCTACCTATTTTTTAAATATAGTAATTAAAAGAAATAAATATTTAAACTTTTTCTTTTTTTAAATATTCGAAAAAAATAAAAAAATAGAACATAAAAATAAAACTCTGCACTTATTTTTAAGTTTTTAAAAAGCCTTAATTAAATTACAATTCGTATCGAGCTCAACAAAATGTTTAGCTGTTTTATTTCTCCAAGCTTCGCATTGATTTTCTGGGAGATTATCAATTGCTTGGCGGGGGCTATGTGCTACATCGCAAACCCAATCAGGCTCAATTTCGTTTGAGAGGCAAGGACTTTTGTCTAAAAATTCATAATTGTAATTTTTACACAATTCTATACATTTTTGTATAGCACTAGATTTTGTATCAGAACTTTTTTCAACACATCCAGAACTTGCCACTAATAAACTTAACAACATCAATAATATAATAATTGGGCTTTTCATTTTTCTATTTCCAATTTTTAATTTTAAAATTTTTTACTTTAAAAACTTTTTTAAAATCAAGAAGGCATGATAAAGTATGGCTGTAGAGAAAAGTTTTGATGTTGGTGATAAAGTTATTGTCAAAACAAAAGACCAAATTTATGAAGGTTTAGTTATGCCCTCACTTGAGAAAGCTAAAGATTATTTAATATTAAAATTAAAGTCTGGCTATAATCTTGGCATAAAATTAGGTCCTGATGTTGTAATTAAAAAAGTAAGCGAAGCTGAAAAAGTTGAAAAATTAGGAATAAAGCCCCCAATAAATCCAAAACTTCCATCAATTTCTATAATCGCTACGGGTGGAACAATTACTAGTAAAGTAGATTATGTAACTGGTGCTGTCGAGCCTTTAATAAAACCTGAAGAACTTTTGCTTGCAACACCAGAATTGCTAGATATTGTTAATATAAAGAGACTTTTAAGTCCTTTTTCTATTTGGTCGGAAGATATGACTTGGGTGGAATGGCAAAAAATTGCAAATTATGTAGCAGAAGAGCTAAATAAAGAAGATGTTATTGGTGTGCTTGTTACGCATGGTACAGACACTTTACATTATACTGCTGCAGCACTTTCTTTTATGCTTAAAAATTTAAATAAGCCAGTTGCGCTTGTTGGTGGGCAAAGAAGTTCTGACAGAGGAAGTTTTGATGGTGCACAAAATCTAATTTGTGCAGGACATTATTTAAAATCAAACATTTCTGAAGTTGCAATTGTTATGCACGCAACTTCAGAAGATGATTTTTGTTTTGCTATTAGAGGGACTAATGTGCGAAAAATGCATACTAGCAGACGTGATACTTTTCGACCAATTAATGAACTTCCACTTGCAAAAATTTGGCCTAGCGGAAAATTTGAAATTTTAAATAAAAATTATAAAACTAGAAATGAAATTAAAAATGAAAAAGTTATTGCAGATACAAAATTTGAACCAAAAATTGCTTTGCTAAAATATTTTCCTGGCGCAGATCCTGAAATATTAAATTTTTTTGTGGAGAAAAAATATAAAGGCATAATTGTAGAAGCTACTGGGCTTGGCCATGTTTCTACAAACCCAAAACAACCAAAAAATTGGCTGGCAGCCATCAAATCTGCTATAGAAGCAGGACTTTTTATTGGCTTTGTGCCACAGTGTATTTACGGCCGGCTCGATCCATATGTTTATTCTTCGGGCAGAATGTTATTAGATGCAGGAGTTACATATCTTGGAAATATGCTAGCAGAGACGGCATTTGTCAAACTTGGTTGGGTCTTAGGTCATACTAAAAACATAGATGAAATAAAAACTCAAATGACAACAAACATTGCTGGTGAGCTGCTAGATCGAATTTCTCCTCAAAGCTTTTTGTATTAGTAAAGCAAGACTTTAAAACTAAGAAATTCTTTCTTTAAGCATGCAGGCAGGTAAAAATGAAACTGTAAAAACTGAAACTAAAACATTAAATTATGAGTTAAATTATGCAGAGCTTGGTTTAAAGGCAGGTGTTGAAATACACCAACAATTAGCTACACAAAAACTTTTTTGCTGTTGTCCCTCGCAAATAAGGCGAGATGCGCCCCATTTTAAGATTAAACGAGAGCTAAGACCTTTGGCAGGAGAACTTGGTAAAATAGATCCAGCAGCAATTTTTGAAAGGAAAAAAAGAAAGTACTACATTTATGAAGGTTATTTTGACACGAATTGTCTTGTTGAGCTAGACGAAGAACCTCCTCACGAGATTAATCCCGAAGCTCTAAAAATTGCTTTAATAGTTGCTAAGATGCTGCATTGCAAATTTCCAGATGTGCTACAAGTTATGAGGAAAACAATTGTAGACGGCTCTAATACATCTGGCTTTCAAAGAACTGTACTTATTGGTACAAACGGTTATTTAGAAACATCTTTTGGTAAAGTAGGAATTCAATCTGTTGCACTTGAAGAAGATGCTGCGCGAAGAATTGCAGAAGATTCCGAATCTGTAACTTTTAGATTAGATAGACTGGGCATTCCGCTTATCGAAATTTCAACAACTCCTGATTGCCATACTCCTGAACAAGTAAGAGAAGTTGCAGAAAAGCTCGGCATTTTATTGCGAGCAACAGGCAAAGTGGCAAGAGGACTTGGTACAATAAGACAAGATTTAAACATTTCAATTTCCGGTCATCCAAGAGTTGAATTGAAAGGGGTGCAAGAACTGCCACATATGCCAAAAATCATAGAATTAGAAGTTAAAAGGCAGTTAGATGCGATAAAATCAGGACAAAAATTAGAACCCCATGTAAGAAATATTTTACCAGATTTGAGCAGCAAATTTCTTCGTCCAATGCCGGGTGCAGCTCGAATGTATCCCGAAACAGATCTTCCTTTGATTTTTTTGGATAAAAAAGAAATAGAAAAACTCGAACTTCCGAAGACCCCTGAGCAACTCAAATCAGAATTAGTAAGTTTAGGATTAAGCAAAGATTTAGTCGAACAATTTGTGAATTCGCCTTATTTAAACATGTTTTTTGAATTTGTTCAAAAATTTAATAATTTGAATCCTAATTTAATTGCTACTACAATTTTAATTATACCAAAAGAAATTAGAAGAAAACTACAACTTCCTAGCTTTGAATTGCGTAAAGATGAACTAGAGCTACTTTTCAAAGCATTAAGCGGTGGAAATAAAGAAATACCTGCAATTGTAAAAGAATCTTTACCGAATGTTATAGAAGATTTTGCCAAAACAAAACCAAAAAGTTTTAACGAAGCATGCGCAATTTTGGCAAAATATAAAATTTTATCAGAATCTGAACTTAAGAAAGAAATTTCAAAATTAAAAAAAGAATTTAAAGGACCAAAGGAAAAACTTTTTGGATTTATAATGGGTCAACTTCGTGGCAAAGCAGATCCTAAAAAATTAGCAGAGCTTATAAAGGAATAAGTTATTAGTTACATTACAAATGTTTGTAAAAGAGAAGTATAAAATTTAAATCCATCCAGACCAGGTATTGGAAGCATATTAAAGATGAATAACCAAAGATTTATTCGTTTACTTAACGCCCAAATTACTTGATACTTTGGAGCAATGTTTAAAGATAAAAAGATTGTAAAAATTAAAAACAAAATTAAATTTGTTATCGGACCTGCTAGTGCTACAAGACCAAATTGTATGGGCGTACCTATACCAGAAATAGAAACATAGCCTGGTACAAAGAAAATAAAATTAGAAGAGAGTAATTTTAAAAAAATTCCTATTGAAAGACCCCACCAACTTGCAAAATATGTGGCTGAAAAGCCAAAATGCAAAGCTAATAATTTGTGGGCCAATTCGTGCAAAATTACTGCTGGTGCAGCAACAGCAGCACCAAAGCCAATCATTTTTAGCACAATTTTTCTTTTTCTATTCTTATCGCTATTTCCAAGTTCATCATAGATTTCAAAATTTATGAAAGGTAAAGGTGAAAAAATAAAACCAACTGCTATGATCGTTACTATTATTTGTATCACTTCCCAAATTGTTAGCATATATTAAATACTTAAATTTCAGTTTTTAATTTTATTGGCTAAATTGAAAAGTAAACTTTTCTAAACTGATTATGTTTTTTTGTTAAATCTTCTAAATTTAGACACTTGTTTCTATCTTGCTCTATTCAGATTTAACTTCAATTGCTTTAAAAATAATTAAATAATTAAAAATGTAAAATAAAATAAAAAATTAACTTCTTCGAATATAGTTTAGGCCACTAATTATAGCCAGTGCAGAAAGTAGCGCAACAGCACCAGCCAAATTATAGCCTAATCCTTCATTCCAAGCGAACCAAAAAGCAAGTGCGCCAACAACCACTTTTATAAAGCCCCATGTCTTTTCGTCAAAAATTTCTTTTGCTTTTCGTTTTGCTGCCATGATTCAAAAGTTATTTTTGAGCTTATAAAGAAATGTTACCACTCTCAGATATATTCTTTTTGAATGTGAAAGAAGAAGTAATTAAAAAAGTTAATTAAAAAAGTTTTTAATTAATAAAAGTAAAATCATTTTGTGCCGAGGCGTTTAAAGAAAATTAAAAATGTTGAAGTTAAGTTAGTACAAGAAGGTGCAGTGCAACTTTTAATTCCAAACCCTGCTAAATATCGTGTTACTGCAAGCGCACCTGTTTTTTACAATCCAGTAATGAGGCTTTCTCGAGATATTTCGATTCTTCTTTTAAAAATTTTAAAGCCAAAATCTGCTGCAGATATTTTAGCAGCAACAGGCGTAAGAGGTTTTAGAATAGAAAAAGAAGCAAAAATAAAGTGTGTTTATTTAAATGATGCAAATCCAATAGCTTTTGCATTTATGCAAGAAAATGCAAAATTAAATAATTCGAAAGCAAAAATTTTTTGCTTGCGTGCGCACGAGTTTCTTGCCAAAAGATATTTGTTAAAACATAAAAAGTTTGGTTATCTTGACATTGATCCTTTTGGAAGTCCTGTTCCTTTTTTGGATGCAGGTGTTAAAGCAATAGATGAAAATAATGGTGTGATTGGTGTAACTGCAACAGATACTTCTGCTCTTTGTGGCACTTATCCCGATGTTTGTTTTAGAAGATATGGTGCAAAACCGTTGAGAAATTACTTAATGCATGAAATTGGGATTAGAATTTTAATTAGGAAAATACAAGAAATCGGTTTACAATATGACTTAGCTCTAAAGCCAATATTTTGCCATGCAACAGCGCACTACGTTAGAGTTTATTTAAAATCTGAAAAAGGTGCAAAAGCTGCAAACCAAATTTACAAATTATGGGGCCAGTTTGATTCTGCAGGGCCACTTTGGTTAGGAGAACTTTGGAATGCAGAACTTGCTGATAAAATGTTTCAACTAAGTCGTACAAATTTAGCACCAAATATTTCTGATGAAACTCGAGATCTTTTATTTATGTTAAAAGAAGAAGCTAAAATACCTGTTGTTGGATTTTATGATGTCGCGGAGCTAAAACTTAGTCAAATGCCTTGTTTTTCAGATATTTTAGCTGCACTCAAAGCAAAAGGCTTTTTGGCGGCACGAACTCATTTTAGCCGAACAGGCATTCGTACAACAGCACCAAAAACAGATTTTGAAAAAATTGTTAAAAATTTGTTAAAATGAATTGCTTTTTTTCTTTCTCTCTTCACCCTCTTCTTCAAGAGCTTTTGCTATAACATCTTGCAAACCAAGTTTTTCAACTATTTCTTTGTATCTATTCCTAATTGTGACTTCTGTCACACCAACAGCATCTGCAATTTCTCTTTGTGTTCTTTTTTCACCAGTTAATAAAGAAGCTACATAAAGTGCAGCTGCTGAAAGACCAATTGGACCTCTGCCACTTGTTAGCTCAACATTTTGAGCTTTTTTCAAAATTTCAACAGCTTTTGTCTGTGTTGCAGCAGAGAAGTTTAATTTGTTAGCGAATTTAGGTATGTAATCTACAGGTCCAGCTGGCAAAAGTTTAATGTTTAGATTTCGCGCAATAAATCTGAACGTCTTCCCAACATCTCTTTTACTTGCGCTGGCAAGCCTGCAAATTTCATTTAAGCTTCTTGGAAGACCAAATCGTCTAATTGCAATATAAAGTGCACCCACAACAACAGCTTCCATAGATCTTCCGCGCACGAGACCTTTTCGTACTGCCAAATTGTATATCCTTGCAGCCTCTTCTTCAATGGCTGCAGGCACATTTAATATAGATGCAACTCTTTTTAGTTCGACAAGAGCATATCTCAAATTTCGTTCCAGTGCTGTGGCAGATCTTTGTTGCCACTCTTTCATTTTTAAGAATTTTTTTCTCTGCGAGCCTGGTAAATTGCTTATTTCAATTCCAGTACCTATTGTTGTTCCAGTACCAAGATCTGCTCTTGTAAATGTTGCTGGTGCGCCAGCCCTTCGATGATCTTCGCCATCTTCTGAAAATTCGCGCCATTCTGGAGTTGTATCTATTAAATTTTCGTCTATAACAGTTCCACAATCTCTACAAACAATTTCGCCACGTTTTTCATCAACTTGCAAATTTATAGAACCACACTCCGGACATCTTTTTACGAATTCCATTTTTACACCTTTAGCCTTAGTACTTATTTGTTAGTTATAACAGTTTTAATTTATAAACTTTTCGCTTTTTTTAAAAATTTTTTGGAAAAAATTTTTATATTTTTTGAACAATCTTTTTAATTCTATTTCTTTTTAAAGGAACAAATTTCTTGAAGAAGTCAGCAATAATTAATTCACACAATTAAAATTAAAATAAAAAAATAAAATTATTATGCTTTAAAGTAGTATCTCGCATCAAGAGTTAATTCACAATCATACATACCTTCCGGAGTTGATGCACAATTAGCTATGCCGGGAGTTTCAAGTTCTTTGCCCGGCTTGATTGTCGTTTTAAACTTAAAAGAAACTGCTTGCGGACCTTCGCTAATTGGGCAATGTACTTTGAATGGTTCTTTTTCATTAACAACTTCACAAGCAGTGCTACCTTTACAAAACCAAAGACGTTCTCCTATTTCACATTGTGATAAGTATGCTTCTCCGAGCCTAGCATCAGGAACAGGTAGCTTTGAAACTGATATTGTCACATCACCGGTTTTGGTAAAGCTGCCCCTACAGCTAACGTTTTCATTATTTGTTTGACAAAAACCACTTTGTGATATACCGCTTTGTGACGTGCCACCTTCTTTTTGCACACAACCACTCGCTGCGACTATAGCAGCTAACAAAACAGCTATAAGTAAAACAAGGTGTTTTGCCATGCTTTTTTAAAAAAGTTTTTATTTAAAAAAATTTGGGTAACTTAAAAATGCATCAACAATTTAAAAACGAGTTTGAAAAAATAAGCTCAACAAAAATAACTGAAGATATATTTCTATTTAAATCAGAAACTGGATGTTTTACTTATTATATAGATGATAAGAAAAAAATACTTATTGATGCGGGAGTTTTTGTTAAAAAACCAATAGATTTAATTGTTATTACTCATTGTCATTTTGATCACATATTATGGCTTAATGAACTTAAAAAGATAAATAAATGTAAAGTTATTTGTGGAGTAAAAGAAAAAGAAGCAATAGAAACTTTAAACGAAAAAGTATTGTTAGAGTTATGTCAAAAGAAATTATTGCCAACAAAAATCGATCAAACAGTAAAAGAAGGAGATATTATAGAGGGAAATAAGTTTGATTTGAAAGTTTTAGAAACTCCTGGACATACAGATGGCTCGATTTCTTTGTTTGATGAAAAAAGAAAAATTCTTTTTTCAGGCGATGCTTGGTTTGGAAAAGATCTTTTGGGCAAATGGATATATCCTACTGGATCGGAAATTGAAAGTAAAAAAACTCTGAAAAAATTAAAAAACCTAAATCTAAAGATTTTATGTCCGGGTCATTGGGATGTGATTTATTTTTAATCTAATTCTTTTTTACTTCTTTACTCTTTCTTTGGTTGAATCAAAATAGCATTTACTATGCCATCTCTAGAAGGTCTAGATGTGATTTTTGCTAAGCCATCTTCAGTTTCAATTATTGCACCTTTTGTCAAAACATTCATTCGTACATAGTGCCTATTCGCAGGGTTTTCTCTAACAAACTTTATTTTGGATTTTTTGTACTTGCCATTTATTAGTAAATTTGCTGTGTCTGCTTTGACTAGTGTTGTGATCTCTTTTCCACCTCTTACTCTTTTTTTCTTTTTTAGTGTTGGTCCTATTTTTGGCTCTGTTGGTAACGAGCCAAGCTCGTACCTTCGCTTTTTTCTGTAAGCCCAATATTTTCCACCACTTGCTTTTTTCCCCTGCCTTCTTGCTTTAAATACCGCCATACATTTCTTCTTTTAAAAAGAGTTTTTAAATGTTTTTACATGTTTTTACTTAGCCGCGTACAATCGAATGCACTCAAAGATTTTTGCAGACGAAAAGCTTGTATGAGAGATGGATGAAAAATGAGAGAACACATAACAAAGTTGAGCACCCCCACATTACAAGATCGGAGCTTAATTTTGCTAGTCTCAGGCCGTTTAGAAGGAATTTAAAGATTTTGGCAGCATTGTTGAGAAAGTCCAAAAAAAAACAATATAGAAACATTTAAATAGCTTTTCTTACTTAGTTATAAATATAACAATCATTAAAATGAAAAAAAATCCGATACCAAGAAAAGATAAATGGAACACCTTAGATGAACTTTTACAAAAGAAAGAAGGAGAATTTAGTCTAACCGAAGCATCCTTAGTTCTAGCTAAAGAGAGCGCAGAGTTAAACAATGATTTTAATATTTCTGAATATCTTGATAAGATACACCACATGGCTGATAAGTTAAAAGTGAGAATTGCTGGCAAGCAGCCAGAAGAGATTATTTCTGAAATAAATAGCTATCTTTTCAAAGAACAGGGCTTTTCCTATAATGATAATTTTTTTCTAAACAAAGTGCTTGATGATAAAAAAGGGTCTTGTGAAGGTCTTTCTACTTTGTACCTTGCGTTGGCTGAGCAATTAGACTTGCCTATCTATGGCATTACACTCCCGGAGCATGTCGCAGTGAGATGGGATGATGGCAAGTTTAAGAGAAATATAGAAACAACTGATGAAGGAATAGAGGTGTTCGATTCAGATTATAGAAAAAAATATAATATTTCTCAAAAAAGCATTAAAGAAGGAGTTTATTTAAGAAATCTATCAAAAAAAGAAGTAGTTGGATGGCTATTATCCAATCGAGGAGTTGCCTATGCCGATAAAGGAGAACTTGATAAAGCAATCCAAGACTTTAACAAAGCTCTAGAACTTGATCCAAACTTTGTTGAGGCTTACAATAATCGAGGAATTGCCTATGCCTATAAAGGAGAATTTGATAAAGCAATGCAAGACTGGAACAAAGCTCTGGAACTTGATCCAAAATATGCTAATGCGTATTACAATCGAGGAATTGCCTATGCCAATAAAGGAGAATTTAATAAAGCAATGCAAGACCTTAACAAAGCTCGAGAGCTAATCCAAACTATATTCAAAGGTTCCTCGCTTTAACTAGAAATTTTCTGAGCCGATAAAAAACAAGCAAACTGTTGAATCGACTTGAAAGAAAAAGGTAAGAAAAGTAAGAAACCAATTAAGAGAAACTTTTTAAAGACAACATTATCTTAGAAAAGCATGACGAACAGCATAGAAAGACCTCTTGATTTGCTAAACGATGCAAAAGGAAAAAGAGTTTTAGTTGAAACAAAAGCAAAAAAGCAAATAATTGGAACGCTCAAAGCTTTTGATATTCACATAAATGTTGTGCTTGGTGATGCTGAAGAGCGAAACGAAGAAGGTCAAATAACACGAAAGATTGGAGATGTTTTTATTCGCGGAGATATGATTGTTCTCGTTGCTCCAGCATCTTAATTTACAAAGTAATCTAAAAGCTATTCAAACATTGCTTCTAACTTAATTCTAAGCCAAAACTTTTTTGAACTATTGAGAATGCTCGCTCAATATCTTTTGCATCTACTACTGATCGAAGTTCAAGTCTAGCAGATGCTTTTGCCAGCCTCGAAATTGTTAAAATTAATTTTGGCGTAACGCAATATTTTAGCACAGGTTCTTTTTCTTTTAACAATGTTGTGAAAGAAATTATTTTTTCTGTCAATTCCGGCGGAATTTCAGCGTCTAGCTTAGATGCAAACTTAATATATTTTCTTAAAAAGAAAATGTCTGAAGTTCTTATTGCTATTTTATCATCTACAATTAATTTTTGTGCCAAAGTTGTAAAATCATCTTTGTGCTGATGTTCTAAAATTAAATGGAAATAATTAAGTTCAGACTTTAATGGCTCAATTGATTGTGCGCCCGCAATAACTCGAATATTTGTATCAAAACGATATGTTTTAGTAGGTTTTACAAAACTAATAAAACCCAATTCCATTGCATCATAAATTTTTTCTTTCTTTTCTAAATTCGTTAAATCTTCAATTAGAAAAAAGCCATTGTGTGCTTTTGCCAAATTTCTGATTAAAAAATTTTGTGACGCTGTAGCACAAATTGGTGCTAACTCAATAATGCTTTTGAAATACTTTTTGCGTTCTTCAGCATTTTGCGCAAGTAAAAGAAAATGTAGCGGTTCTTTTGAGAACAATTGGAGAGTTAAAGCTTGTTTTATATGTATTGGTCCAATTATATTTGGTGCTATATATTGTGGCAAAGCAATCCATGCTTTTCCAGCAAATTCTCTAAATGCCTTTTCATAAAATTTCTTTTTAATTTTTTTATCAAGATTTTCTAGCCAAAATCTTATTTTATTTTCAACTTCCAAATCTGGATTTAATTTTCTTTTTTCAGGTTTAACAAAGGAAAGCCGTGGCAAAAGATCTTTTCCACTTATTAGAAAAGACCAACCTTTTTTTACAAGTTTTATTTCTGCTTTTTGTTGTTTTATGAGGTGGATTAATTTATTTTTTTCTTTTTCATCTATGTATTGCTCTATAATGGATAGGCGGAAGCGTTCTTTTTTACTTAAACTACGAGCTAAAAATGAAATGTCACGGACAGACTTGGCTAGTAATTTGCTTGCTTTTTTTACTTTTTTAGCTAACTGCGTGCCTGTTAGAACAAACTTTTCTAAAAAAGGATCCATTTTTCTGTATTTTTATATTTTTGACTGGGACTGGCGAGGGTGGGAATTGAACCCACGACATCGAGCTTATGAGACTCGCGTTCTACCGCTGAACTACCTCGCCGTGGACCGGCCGGGATTCGCACCCGGGGCCTCTCCCATGCCAAGGGAGCGATCTACTACTGATCTACCGGCCCGTATTTAAGACTATATTTAAAGCTAAAAAAACAGAATTTAAAAAACCTTTCACTTTTTATTATTTTTTATTTTTGCTTTTTTCTTTTACTTCTTTCTTTTTATTTTAGGTTTTGGAATTTGTTCCGGTCTTATTTTCTTTCTAACTTCATCTTCAATTCTAACCAATCTTTCCACAACTTCGTCCAACTTTAATGCTAGATCTTTCTCAAGCTCGAGAATTTTTTCTGCCCAACCAGCAATTTCTGCTGGTCTAATTTCTTTTTTAGTTTTCCAAGTTTCGTGTATTGCTTCTTTGAGTTCTTTTGCTTCATCCGCAATTTCAAAAATGTGGCGAACCATTTTTACCTCCTTTTATTTTTATTTCTTTTTGTTTATTAAAAAGTTTGCTTTTGCACAAAAAGATTAATGAAATATGAACGGGCCCGACGAGATTCGAACTCGCGACATCCAGCTTAAGAGGCTGGCGCTCTAACCAGGCTGAGCTACGGGCCCAATTCACACAGATTTTTAAAACTATTTAAAATTTATTATATAAGCTGTTGCTCAGAAAATTAAAAAAGAAAATCTCAAAAAATTAAAAAGAAAATTGTTTTTTTACTTTGTTTTTGCTAATTTCCAAATAACTATCAAAGCAACAATAACTGCTGCTGGCGCAACCATTGCAATCAAATATCTTAGTACATTCAATAGTACAGATCCAATAATCGGCACGAGTGCAAAGCTATTTGCAGCAACTATTAGCGCAACTGTAGCAATTAAGAACTTTTCAGCTTCTGTAGAAGTTATATTTATTGCGCCGACTACGATACCAATCAATGCCAACAGAACTGCAAGGTATATTTGTTCTGGCGCAAAAAATCCGAAAACTATTGCCAATAATACGCCAATTAAAAAAAGCCCCGTTGCTATTTTGTCCAATTTAAATTCCATCACTACACCTCCTAATTGTTTATTAAATTTGATATTTATAAATTTTTGTTTTTGATTTTGGCAATATGTTTGGTTTAAACTCATTCGAAAAAGTTAAAAAGAAATAATGAAATAATTTCAATATGTTCGACAAAAAGAAATGTAAAAATTGTGGAAAGAAAATAAGCCACGAATGGCATTATTGCCCTTTTTGTGGCACTCCTATAAATGAAGGTGAAAAAGGAGAAGAATTTTGGAAAATCCAAAAATTTCAAGATTCTGAATTTGATGACATAGAAAAAATTTTTGCAGATCTAAGTAAAGTAATTGCAAGTGCTCTGAGCCAGAGTGGGGGCATCAGCATCGCTTTTAATGCGCCAAAAGTTTCAAAGGACTTAAAAGTTCCAAAAAATAAAATGTCTAAAAAAATTACAATCAAACTTCCGAAAAAAATAGAAGAACCGTCAACAAATGTACAACACCAAGGTAATGCATGCATAATTTCATTGGAATTACCAGGAGTTATAGGTTTAAGCAACATAGAAGTAAAACTTTTTGAACAAAGTATAGAAATTCGTGCAAAAGGCAAAAACAAAGGTTACTTTAAGTTAATACCTTTGCCGTATCCTATGACTTTAGTGCAAAAAAGTTTGGTAGGCTCGACTTTAAAGTTAGTTTTAAAGAAAATTTAAAAATTAATTTTAAAGAGATTTAATTTAAAATTGAAAAATATGAGTTTCGTGAAGAAGGATGTATTACAAATAGCAGATCTGCACAAACTTTATTTTTGTTTTTCTTATTTTTATTTTGCTGGAATGGACCGGCCGGGATTCGCACCCGGGGCCTCCTGCGTGCGAGGCAGGCACTCTACTTCTGAGCTACCGGCCCATTTAATGCTCAAAGCAGACCTTCTAAAAAGCTTTTCTAATCCAATCTAATAAATATTTCAATCTAATTTCACTTTATTCTAGCTCTAAATTTTTAATTTTAAAAAAACATTTAAACTTTAATTTCTATGTTTCAACGTGCGCAATCAAATTATTTTTTTGGGCAATGGCGGAAGTAGAATAATGCTAGCCACACAAATCTTACCAACAGGCGGATTTGTAATCCAAATTCAAGATTATCAAATTTGGGTAGATCCCGGTCCAGGTTCGCTTTTTCAAGCACGTGAACAAAGACTTTCTGCTTCAAAGACAGATATTATTTTTGTTTCGCACGCACATTTAGATCATTCTAACGACCTCAACGCACTTATTGATGCGATGACTATTGGCGGCATGAGAAGAAAAGGAATTTTAATCACAACAAATTCAGTGGTAAATGGAATTAAAGAACAAGAAACGTATAAAGAATATCCCATTTTGTTGAACCACTATCGTAACTTATTAAAAGGAGTTTACATAGTAACACCGGGCGATAAAGTTATAGTTGGACCGCTAACTTTTATTGCAACTAAAGTTGAGCACGATTGTGAAGGAGTTGGATTTAAATTAGAAAGTCCTGTTGGAACAATTGGCTATACTGGAGACACAGGCTATTTTTTAGAACTTCCAAGCCAATTTGAAAACTGCAAAGTTCTTATAGCGAATGTCTTAAGGCCCGGAGCAGAAAAATGGAAAACACATTTGAATTCTGCAAATGCCATAGAACTATTTAAAGCTGCCAAGCCGCAGTTGGGGATAGTAACAAATTTTGGCATGAAAATGTTTAAAGCAAATCCAATAAGCGAAGCAAGAGAAATTACTCGAGCTTCTGGTGTAACTGTTTTAGCAGCAAAATCTGGTATGGCTGTAGACTTGAACACTCTTTTTGTTCATTAAGTTAAATTTAAAAAATACTTTTGCCAATTCAAAGCATGGTTTTAGCCCCAAAACCAGATTTTAAAGCGATTGAAGAAAAATGGCAAAATTGGTGGGTAGAAAATAAAATTTACAAATTCAATCCCCGCTCTAAAAAACCTGTTTTTGCCATAGATACCCCGCCACCATATATTTCTGGCGAACTCCACATGGGACACGGAGTTTCTTATACTGGTTTTGAATTCATTGCACGCTACAAAAGAATGACCGGCCATAATGTACTTTTTCCAATAGGTTTTGATGATAACGGCCACCCAACAGAGCGTTATGTTGAACAAAAATATAATATTAAATCTATAGATACACCACGAGAAAAATTCATCGAACTTTGTTTAAAAGAAACCGAAGAGTTAAGCAAAATTGCAAAAGCGCAACTCATTAAATTGGGCCATAGTTATGATTGGGATTTGTTTTATTCAACAATAAGCCCAAAAGCAGTTAAAATCGCACAACTTTCTTTTTTGGATTTATATTCTAAAGGTTTAATTTATAAAACAAATCAACCAACTTTATTTTGTACGTCTTGTCAAACTGCACTTTCTCAAGCAGATGTAGAAAATAAAACGCGTAAAACGAAACTTTATTATATCGATTTTAAAATTAAAGATTCTAACGAGAAAATACAAATTGCTACAACTAGGCCAGAACTTTTGCCTGCTTGTGTTGGTGTTTTTGTACACCCAGAGGATACGAGATATGTAAAGTTTGTTGGAAAAACAGCTATTGTGCCAATTCTCGAACTGGAAGTACCAATTATGCAAGATCCTGCAGTACAAAAAGAATTTGGCACTGGTGTTGTTATGATTTGCACTTATGGTGATAAAACTGATTTAGACTGGCAAAGAAAATATTCTTTACCAATACATGTTATAATTGAAAAGAATGGAAAGCTCAATCAAAATGCAGGCAAATTTGTTGGATTGAGCTTACAGCAAGCTAAAGAAAAAATTATTCAAGAGTTAAAAGAAAGAAACTTTTTACAAAAAGAAGAAGATATAGAACAAAATGTAGGCGTTTGTTGGAGATGTAAAAATCCTATTGAAATTTTGTTGACCGAACAATGGGCTATAAAGCTTCTTCATTTAAAAGAGCAACTAATTGAGATTGGTAGACAAATAAATTGGAAACCAGAATATTATAGAAAAAGGTATGAAGAATGGGTTTCTGGTTTGGCTTGGGATTGGGTAATTAGTAGGCAAAGGCATTACGGCGTACCAATGCCTGTTTGGTATTGTGAAAATTGTGGTCAAGTAATTTTGCCAGAGCCAAAAGATTTGCCTGTTTATCCAATAAAAGATAGGCCAAAAAAACCATGTCCAAATTGCGGTGGAAAAAAATTTAAGCCAGAACTTGATGTTTTTGATACTTGGATGATTTCTTCATTAACACCGCAATTAGTAAGAGGTTTTACTCCTGAAAGCATTCCATTCGACTTAAGGCCTCAAGGTTATGAAATTATACGAACATGGGCTTTTTATACAATTCTAAAATCTTATTTGCACTTTGGTAAACCTCCATGGAAATCGATCGTAATTAACGGCATGATTTTAGACCCACAAGGTAAAGCAATGCACAAATCTTTAGGAAATGTAATTAATCCATTAGATTTGGTTGAAAAGTATGGTTCTGATGCACTAAGATATTTTGCTTCTGTAGTTAATATAGGTGAAGATGCGCCGTTTATGGAAAAAGAATTGATAAGGGCGCAGAAGTTAATGATAAAAATTTGGAATGTTGGTAAATTTTTAGAACTTTGGAAAGTTAAACCAAAAGCAAAATTTCAACCAAAACATATTACAGACAGATGGATTTTTGCAAGACTGAACCAAATACTTGCACAATACAGAGCTTCTTTTGAAGCTTACGATGCTGTTACAGCCAGAAGAGTACTAGAACAATTTTTTTGGCACGAGTTTTGTGACTTTTATTTAGAAATGATTAAGCACAGACTCTATAGTCCAAGAAATAATGAAGAAAAAGAATCTGCTGCACAAACTCTTTGGACAAGTTATTTAATACTTCTTAAGCTATTTGCAATATTTTTCCCACACTTGACAGAAGAAATTTATTCAGAGATTTATAAGCCGTTTGAAAAAACTAAATCGATTCATTTAACACAATTGCCCGAGCCGAAAGAAATTGATGTAGAAGCACTCGAAGCAGGAAATGCTGCCATTGAGTTAATAGCAGAAATAAGAAAATATAAAGTTTCAAAAGGTCTAAGGCTTGGAGCAGAAGTGCCCAAATTAACTGTTTGGCATCCTTATGCTTTTCCAGAAAAAATACTCGATGAAGTAGCACAAGTAACAAGAGTTCAACATTTACACATTGAAAAAGGCGAATTAAAAGTTGCTGAAGATTAAAAAGATTAAAGAAGATAAATTTGGGAGAAGTTAAATGGACCAAGAAAAAAAACTTACTCAAAGGAAAAAATTCGAAATTAAAAGAATACTTTCAGAACTAAGTAAATATAGAGCGAGACATACAGAATTTATTTCGGTTTATATTCCCGCAGGCTTTGATCTTCAACAAGTAATAAATCAACTAAGTGAGGAAGCAGGCACTGCAAGAAATATAAAATCTACAACAACTAGAAAAAATGTCATTTCTGCACTTGAGCGAATGATTAATATGTTGCGCCAGTACAAAAAAACTCCTACAAATGGATTGGCAGCCTTTTCTGGTAATGTTTCAGAAAGAGAAGGGGTCATGGATGTACGATTTTGGGCAATTGAGCCAATCGAACCACTAAACATTCGCATATATAAATGCGATCAAACCTTTTTCTTGGAGCCGTTGAAAGAACAATTAGAAGTCAAAGTTGTTTATGGTTTAGTTGTTATGGATAGACGCGAGGCAACCATTGCTTTGCTTAAAGGCAAACAAATAATACCTATTTGGTCTGGTCAATCTTTTGTTCCTGGAAAATTTAAGGTTGGCGGGCAAAGTGCTGCTCGTTTATCACGTGTAATAGAGGGTATGGCTAAAGATTGGTATTCGAAAGTCGGAGAAATGATGAATAAAATTTTCACCCAAGAAAAAGTAAAAGGAATAATACTGGGAGGACCTGGTCCAACAAAAGAAGAACTTTTAGCTGGAAATTACATTCAAACAAATGTGAAAAAGCAAATTATTGCAGTAAAGGCTACGGGCTATACAGGTGATTTTGGCCTTAAAGAACTTATAGAAAGATCAGAGGATATTTTGGCCAAAGAAGAAATATCTGAGGAAACAAAGGTGATGCAAAAATTTTTACAACTACTTTCAACAAAACCATCGCTCGTTGCTTATGGCGAAGAGAAAGTAATAACTGCTTTGAAACAAAAAGCTGCAGAAATAGTGTTGCTTTCTGAAAGTTTGCCAGAAGAAAAGCTATTTTATTTTATAGATCTTGCAGATGCATCTGGTGCTGAAGTTATTTCTATTTCTAAAGAAAGTAAAGAAGGCTCGCAATTGCAAGGTTTGGGTGGTGTTGCAGCAATTTTAAGATACGCAATTTAAATGCTTTTACTTAATCATGCAAATTGATCAATTATGTAAGCACGTCAAAAACGTGTCAAAAATCTTTTAAATACGCTTATTAAAAATCTTAGAATGGAAGTTCGCTACGAAGAAGTTAGTTCGCTGAAACCGGGCAGATACATAATGATGGATGGTAGACCATGTGAAATTGTTGGCATGGATTGGTCTGCTCCTGGAAAACACGGCCATGCAAAATACAGAGTAACTGCGATAGATCTTCTTACCGGTAGCAAAAAAATGTATGTTTATACATCTCATGACAAAGTTGAAGTTCCAATAATCGAGAAAAAGAGCGCCCAAGTTTTAAATGTGATTGGAGATAAGGCACAAATAATGGATACCGAAACTTATGAAACTTTTGAAGCTGAAATCGCACAAGAATTAAAAGGTCAAATACAACCAAATTATACTGTTGTATATTGGGATTTGATGGGAGTTAAAGTTATAAAACAAATAAAAAGTAAGGAGTGAACTATGCCGGCAAAAATACCAGAAGCGATTCGTCGTTTATTCCAAAACGTTTGGATATGTAGAAGGTGTAAAAAAAAGATCCGAGCAGATATTTTAAAAGTTAAGAGCGGAAAAATTATTTGTCCAAGATGTGGACAGCAAGACTTTAGACCAAAATCTAAAGAAAAAAGAATTAGTAAATAAATTAAGAGGTGCTTATGGAAAAAAAAGAAGAAAAATGTAGTATTTGCATGAAAAACCCTGCGGAGTGGTATGTAGAGATTTCAAGGCCGCCAACCAATGATGGCAAATTATGGGATGATGTTTATTTTTGCCCAGACTGTGCTACGACAAATAATTTGGCGGAGCGCACAAACAAATACACAAATTACACAAATCTAAATGATGGAGTGTTACATAACTGGAGTGCCTACCGCATAAATACTTATGAGCAAAAACCAGCAAATAAATGAAATTAAAGAAAAAAATGAAGAGAAATTACCAGAAATAACAATAGGCATAACAGGCCACGTTGACCACGGAAAAACAACTTTGACTCACGCACTTACTGGTAAGTGGACGATGCTCCACTCTGAAGAAATAAAGAGAGGCATAACTATAAAGTTGGGTTATGCAGATTTTAATATTTATCAATGCCCTGAAGGCGAATTTAGAGTAGAAAAAAATTGTCCAATACATAAAAAAGAAACAAAATTTTTGCGCAAAATTTCAATTTTAGATGCGCCTGGTCACGAAACTTTAATGGCAGTTATGTTATCTGGAGCAGCAATTATTGATGGTGCAATTTTAGTAATATCTGCTACAGAACCAGTACCCCAACCACAAACCGTAGAACATTTATTTGCTCTAAAAGTTTTAGGTGTGCAGAATATTATCGTTGCACAAAATAAAGTCGATTTGGTGAGTAAAGAAAGTGCGATTGAAAATTACAATCAAATAAAAAAATTCGTATATTCTGTTTTAGGCCGCGAAGTTCCAATAATCCCAATATCTGCCCAAAAAAAGACAAATTTAACTTATTTATTGCAAGCCATTCAAGAATTTATACCAACAACAAAAAAATCTGAAAAAGACACGCCGATCATGCAAATAGCACGAAGTTTTGATGTTAACAAGCCGGGAACATCCATAAAAGATTTGGTTGGGGGAGTAATTGGCGGTACAATATCACAAGGAGTTTTTAAAGTTGGAGATGAAATAGAAATAAAACCTGGTTGGAAAATTGAGAAAGGTGGAAAGGTAGAATGGTGTCCGCTTAGGACAAAAATAGTTTCAATAAGTTCTGGCAACGTTATTGTTAAAGAAAAAGGACCTGGTGGTTCTGTTGCTTTTGTAACAGAGCTAGATCCTTCACTAACAAAAGCAGATTCATTGATAGGAAATCTTGTAAGTTTGCCCGGAAAATTACCCGAACCAGTAAAAACAATTACACTAGAACCACATTTGTTTGAATATGTTGTTGGAACTAAAGAAAAGATTAAACTTGAGCCATTTAAACAATACGAACCTTTGATGCTTAGCATTGGTACTGCAACAACTATAGGAGTAATACAATCCAGCACCAAAGTATTAAAACTGGCATTGCGGAGACCTGTTATTGCGCAGAAAGGTGCTAAAGTTGCACTTGCTCGGCAAGTAGGCGGTCGTTGGCATCTTATAGGATTTGGAATTTGCTTATAATTAGATTATAATCAGAAAAAGTTAAATACTTAAAATTACTATATTTTACGAATTATGAATAACAATTCGGGCGAAACATCATTTACAGGTGCGCCAAAATTTGAATCAAAACTAGCGGTATTTAAAATTAAAACAAACTTTATGGCGCCATTTAAAAAATGTAGGTATTTATACATCGAACCTAAAACTTTAAAATCAAAAGTTACATTTCTTAAATATTTAAACAATTTCATTAGAAATTGGCCAAACGGAACGTATTATTTAAAATTGTCCACAAATCAAGTTTTTGCACGTTTTGATGTTACGAATGGAAAAATTTCAAGATTTTATGAAAAATCTCCGATAACTGGAAAAGTTTATCCTATTTGGAATTATTGGATGTAATTTCTTTTTCAATTTCTTCTATAAATTTTGCCCATGCAGGCATTTTGCGCAAATGCGATATGACTCTTTTTAGTGCAACCTCTTCCTCAACACCTTGTTTTTTAGTTATGGCTTTAACCATTTTTTCTATAAGTTCGCTAAGAGGCAAAAGTGTGCCGTTCGGAGCACAAAACTCACAATACTTACCAGTTTTAATAGACATGCCACAACTTTCACAAAAACTTGACGCGCTCATTAGCCAACTATCCCTTACGTCCTTTAAGCGGGCTGGCTTCAATTTCAGTTTCTTTTAGCATTAAAATATCTCCGATTTTAAAAGGTCCAATAACATTTCTTCGCATAACTTTACCAGCATCTTTACCAGCAAG
Organism: Candidatus Nanoarchaeia archaeon; assembly: GCA_049969975.1. GTDB lineage: Archaea > Nanobdellota > Nanobdellia > UBA10117 > UBA10117 > JAWAPU01. The sequence goes on along the minus strand of JBMFNW010000004.1, from coordinate 9,815 downwards.
AATTTTTACACGCACTTGTTTTCCACCTTCTCTTGTTCCCATACTTCCAACAATTTCTAGAATTTGTGCTGGTGTTACCTCACCACCACCTATTTGAGTAACTTTTAAAGCTTCTTCCTTCTTTTCAATGATCTTTTTAGGCATTTTGAGAAGATTCTACTTTAGCAGATTCTGTGGCTGATTCTGTTTTAGTAGATTCTACTTTAGCTTCTACTTTTTCAGTTTTTTTAGCTCTTGTCCTTTTTGGCTTTGCCTTCGCTTCTACTTTTTTTTCTTCTACTTTTTCTTTGCTTTCAGTTTCGACTTCTTTTTTAGTTTCTGTTTTAATTTTCTTGCCGAGTTTTTCTAAAAGGTTATCTAGTTCCTTAGCAGCCTCGCCTGCATTTATTATCGCAACAGAAGATGTTGCAACAGGCAGGCCAGCAGCCGCACCAAGTTCTGCTTTGCTTGAAACAAAAACATAAGGTATGCTTTTCTCTTCGCATAATGTTGGTAAGTGCATAATAATTTCGGGCGGATTAACATCTGAAGCTAATGCAACAAATTTAGCTTCATTTCTCTCAACAGCCTTTGTTGTTTCGTTTGTACCTCTTTTTAACTTTCCACTTTTTGTTCTCACTTCATTGAGCACTTTCAGCGTTAAATCTGAAAGCTCTTTGTTCACGTCTGGCATAATTTTTGTTTGAAAAGTACCTTTTTAAATTTTATCTTAGTCTTAGTATTAAGTTCTTGGTTAAGTTAAGATCTGCTAAGGAAAAAGCTAGAACAATAGAAACTTGCTATATAAACTGCTAATTTTAAGCATTAATTTTAAGCATTATTTGTGCGCAAAAACAAAAAGCAATTTATTTTTTTTCTTAGCTTCGAGACGAGCAAAACCAATTCTTTCGAATTGAATAATTTCACCAATAGGAAGTTCATAAGCATTACTTTCAACAATTCCTTTTTGCTTAGTATTATCAGGCATTAAAAGTTCTGCTTTAATATAATCATCGGATAGCCACTGAATTTTTGGTATATCTTTATTTTCGATTGATGTTAGATTTGCTTTTTTCTCTAAAATTACATTACAAAGATGCATTAGCCGAACCTCTTTTCCTCTATATTTCTCAAAATCTGCTTTTGAAACAAAAATATTTTTATTTAGTTTTATTGTTCTTTTTTCAGGTTTGTCGGGATGCAGCGCAACATCCACTTCAGAAATATTTGGTTTCGGACTCAAATTTATTTTGAGTGGGCTTGGTACAAACCAGTATCTTTTTGCTAAAGGATCTAAAATAGTTCTGTTGATAGCATCAAAGATTTTAAAAAAATCTTCACCATTAATTGTTTTATCAGCTTCGCTAATTCCAACTTCTACAGCCCATTTGTTAAACGTTTCTGGCAAGTAGCCACGGCGTCTTAATGCAGATACTGTTGGTAAACGTACATCATCCCAGCCAGAATATTCGCCTCGATCTATTTTTTGTTTGGTTTTTGATTTTGAAACTTCTAATCCTTTGAAGTTTATACGACCAACATAAAAATGGTAAGGCATTTGCCATCCCATATAATCATAAATATATTTCTGCTTTTTTTCATTGTCCATGTGATCTTTTCCTCTTATACAATGCGTAATGCCCATTTCATAATCATCAATAGCTACTGCAAAATTCATAAGCGGCCAGACTCTATATTTTTTACCTTGTCTTGGATGTGGTGCTTCTTTAATCCTAAGTGCTGCCCAATCGCGTATTGCTGGGTTTGGATGTTTAATATCTGTTTTTATACGCACTACTGCGCCTCCTTCTGGTATGTCGCCATTTAGCATGCCGGCCCATCTTTTTAACTGTTCAGAAACTTCTAAGTCTCGACAAGGACAAGGTGTGCCTTTTAACATAAGTTCATGCCACCTTTCGGATTTGCAAGTACATACATAGGCATAATTTTTTTTGAGTAATACTTCAGCCCATTTGTAATAAATCGGCAATCTATCTGATTGGATGTAAAATTCATTAACACCATTATTTGTAAGCCATTGCGCGTCTTGAATTATTGAACTATACGACTCGGGGTCTATTTTATCTATATCTGTATCAGAGATACGAATAATGAATTTACCATCATACATTTTGCAATAAAGAAAGTTTAGACATATAACAAAAGCATTTCCAACGTGAAGGGCACCAGATGGTGAAGGCTCAACACGCATTACGACTTTTCCTTTTTCTGCAATTGGAAATGGTTTTAAGCTTCTCTCTTCTTTAATTTTTGGTGCTGGTGCAAAAAATTCTGGCCAAAGTTGTAGTAATTTTTCTTTTTGTTCTTCTAAACTCATAGAATTGACTTGATCAACAATTAAAGCAATTTCTTTTGATACATCATTTATTTTTTGTTTTAATTCAGGCATTTTATTTAAAACTTTTCCAATCACAGCGCCCAATTGTGCTTTGCCTTCAAAAGTAACTGCATTCGCCAGCGCAAATTTTTCTACTAATTTTTTGTCAGATTCTGTTAAAATTTGCATAAGGCAATGCGCAAGTTTTTAAAATATAAATTTTTTGTTAATTGTGATGTTTATGGAAGAGCACAAAATCATGGAGGAACATAAAAACGAACAAAATATACAAAAAAGCGAAAAAAGCGAAGATAAAGAAAGCAAAGAGTCTGAAGAAAAAAGAGCGAAAGGATTAGACAAAAAGTTAGACAAAAAGATTCTTTTTATGTTCGTAGCCATAATTGCTGTTTTAACAGCATGTTTTTTGCTTTTTTATTCAAAACCAAGTCAAGAGCCTCAGTTTGTAGGTTTGATGTCTTGCATGCCAAACTCGGATTATTTGGCCGGTTGGAAACTTGTAGAATATGATAAAAACTTGGCAGAAATTCAAAGCGAGCTGAGAAAAGAGTGGTTAACACAAAATATTAGTGATGCTGCAATGCTGCATTATAATAAAAATTCTCAAGATCTTTATATTTGGGCAAGAAAATATCCTGATAATAAAAGTTTGGCAATTGGAGCAAGAGATTTTACAAATCCTTTGGCTTGGCGTGAGCAATCAGAGCTGGCTTTTGGAAATGGTAAAATTGGACTTTACAAAGCAAGAGAAAGCAAACCTCCACTTCTATTATATTTGATTTTCGACGATAAATTAATATATCTTGCATACTATAATTCCAACCTATCTTATGTGCCAAACAACTCTATGGCAGATAAAATATTTCTCACAAATCTTGGAAGAGAAATTTACATTTCTTGTTCTAATGAAAGCAAATGATTCAAATAATTATATTTTGAGTTATATTTTGAGTTCGAGATTGTTTCTTTGAATACCAAAATAAAGTATTTTGCCTTGTTCTGGCACAGCCCAAACTTCACCCTTTTTCCATTCTAATTCTTTTTGATCTAACTGCGAATCTATAGAATCTACAAATACATTACTAATTTGATCTGTTAGAGGGTCAAATGATGGTTGTATGATTAATACTTTTCTTTTCCATTTTGTTTTAACAAAACATTTTACTTTTTCAGAAACAAAGCCGTCTGTAATTTTAAGCATCGGGTGAACATGTCCAATAATAATTGTTTTAGCTCGAATTTTACTAAATTCGCTTTTCTGCAATTTTAAAGAATTTTTCAAAGAATCACCATGGCATAAAAAGATATTTGAAAGGTTTAAGTTTTTAACAATTTGTAATTTTTCATTTTTAATTGGAATATATGTATCGTGATTCCCTTTTATTAATATTATTTTTTTACAAAAGCAACTTAAATTTGAAACAAATTTTTCTAAATCTTGTTTTAATTTAAAAGGTATTATGCCAAAATCGTGTCTAAAATCGCCGTTGATAATAATTAAATTTGGCTTACAATTTATAGCATTTATGATAGCTTTAATTCTATTCAATGTATCTGTAAGCTGCGTTTGCGGTATTATGTAGCCTTGCGAAGCCAAGGAAAAATCGCGACCTAAGTGAAGGTCTGCCAAAATTAATGCTTTTTCATTAGGTATCCAGATAGCTAAATCGCAAATTTCAATTCCAGGGCAAATTTCTACTTTATCTATTCCCACTTTATTTTTCATTTTAATTTTTTATTTATTTTAGCCAAAACTAATGAATGCATTCTTTTAATAAATTCGAGTCTATCTTCGGCTCGTATTGCATCACTATAACCTCGCGCAATTAAATTAATTGCAAATGGACTTGGTGTTTGTGTTTGAATTTGTCTGATTTTTATATCTCCAGACTTTATTTTTTGCAGTATTAGCTCTGCAGTTTTTACATCCATAAATTCTTCTAAAACTTCTCTTTGTGCTTCTTTTAGTATTGGAAAATCTTTTGCTGCACGTTTACAAGCATTAATTAAAATTTGTGAAGAGACTTGCTGTCTCCCAACAGATTTTTTATGTCCTTTGTATTGTCTAATAATTAGTAGGCTTCGTCCTGCACAATGCCTAAAGCGCCTTTTTAAAGCATCGGTTCCTTCTATTGCAAGTTTAAGTAAATCGTACAAATTTTCTTTTTTTAATTGATCTAATAAAGTATTTAGATTTAAACTTTGTTTGGCTACTAAGTAAAAATTTTGGTCTGTTACAGAAATGGCAATATTTGTGCGGTATAATTTAGCAGCGATGTATGCAATTGCACGAGAAAGCGCATCATTAACTTTGCGACCGTAACAAGCATGAAATATTAAAAAATGTTTGTTTTCAAAAAATAAATCTTCAACTAAAAGTTTCTTATCGTGCGGTATTTCTGCATAACTCCACTGCTCTTTCAAATATTCATAAACCGAATTTGCTACAAAGTCATTTGTATAAAGATAATCTTTTATAAAAGAAATAATTTCTTCTTTTGTGCGGTAGCGATTGAATAATTCTTCTGCAAGTCTTCTAAATTTTTGTATCGCCATTGCAATTTCAAAATTCAAAGGCAACATTTCTGAATACCAGCTAGGTATTGTTGGTATTTTGTTTGGAGCCGGACTAACATATGCAACCATGCCTCGCGCATACATAAATTCATAAGTTTGACCGCCGAGAACAAAAACATCACCTTTCTTTAAACGCTCAAGAAATTCCTCATCGATTTTTCCAACAAGTTGTTGTTCGCTAGTTTTTACTAATACATATGCTTCATCAGGAATTGTTCCAATATTAGTAGAATATAAGACTCTTGCCAATTTTGATTTACGACCTACAAAACCAGTTTTTGGATCGTACCAAATTTTTGCAAAAACTTTTTGATATTCTAACTCTGCATAATCGCCAGCCAAATATTTTACAACTGAAATAAAGTCTTCTTTTGGCAAATTTCTATAACAATAGCTTCTTTTAATTGTTGATAACAAAGTTTCAATGTGTTGGGGCTCTTCTATTGCCATTCCATAAATATGTTGAGCAAGAACATCTAAGCAATTTTCAGGAATTTTTACTTTGTCAATTTGTTTTTCAACAGCGAGTTTTGTTATTAGCAAATCTTCCATCAAGTCATCGCGATCCAAAACCACAAATACGCCTTTAATAGTATCGCTGAGTTTATGCCCAGATCTGCCAATTCTTTGCAGTGCTCTGGAAACAGATTTTGGCGAACCGAGCAGTATAACTAAATCTATCGCGCCAATGTCAATACCTAATTCGAGCGATGTCGAACTTACAACAACTTTTAACTCGCCAGCTTTTAGTTTTTTTTCAGTGTTTAGCCTCAATTCTCTAGAGATAGAAGAATGATGTGTAGCAATATTATTTGTATAATATTTTGGAAATCTTTGTTTTAAATTGTATACAACACGTTCTGTTGCAGCACGAGTATTAGTAAATATTAGTGTTGTGGTATGCTTTTGAATAAGGTCGTGAAGTAAATTATATGTTGCATTTTCAAGTTCTGCTTCTGTTACTGCCATTATGTCATTAACAGGACAGAGTACTTTTAGATCTATTTTTTTATCAAAATTTGCATCAACTATCGTACACTTTCTAAACTCACCATTTTCTAATCCAACAAGAAACTTTGCCACATCTTCCAATGGCGAAATTGTGGCTGAAAGGCCTATTCTTGTAAAAGGACCTGCTAAATTTTGAAGTCTTTCTAATGAAAGTGAAAGATGCACTCCTCTTTTATTTGGTGCTAGCGCATGAATTTCATCAACAATTACCCATTTAACATCTTTTAATAATAATCTAAATTTTGGAGCAACTAAAAGAATTCCAAGCGTTTCAGGTGTTAAAATAAGTATGTGCGGTGCTTCTTTTAGCATTTTGCTTCTTTCTGACTGCGAAGTATCTTCTGTGCGGACACAAACTCGTATTCCTAAATCCTTTCCTGCTAACTTTGCAAGTTCTTTTAGTGGTGTGAGAAGATTTACTTTAATATCATTTGAAAGTGCTTTTAAGGGCGAACAATAAACACAATAAACTTTGTTTTCCAATTTACCTTCACATGCAAGCTTTACAAGTTCGCTAAGAATTGATAAGAATGCTGAAAAAGTTTTACCAGAGCCTGTTGGCGCTGAAATAAGCGTATTTATGCGGTTATGTATGTTAAGTATGGCATACTTTTGCGGAGGACTAAACTCTTTAAATTTTGAAAAAAACCATTTTTTGATAAGTGGATGTAAACATGACAAAATTTCTTCCGTGCTTGCGGGTTTTGCATACTCAAACATATTTTTAAAGCCAAGCGTATTATTTTTATGTTTATTGTTTGCCGAGACTTGCTAATATTAAATAAGATTTAAAATTAAATATTTAAAATTAAATAAGAGATTTAAAAACACATTAAAAATAAAAAATACTACTCACAAAATACTGCTGCTGCAACTACTGTTGTCCAAAGGCCGTTTTTATCGCCTTCTGCAGATTGTGTTATATTTCTTGTTTTGCCAATTTTGCCAGACATTTTGAATTCTTGTTTAAGAGAATCCCAATCTTTTTTAGAATCAAATTCTAAGCCCAAAGTAGTTGCAAGCATTTGTGCAGCCATTTCTTCCGCGGTTTTGCCTGCTTTTTCCGCAGTTTCGCCATACACATGATATTCAGATAAGTAACCGTATGTATGCGAATCAGAAGGTATTGCTGCACCCACCGAGGCTGCTATAAGTCTGTTTGGCTCGTTTGTAGATATGCGCGCCATTACGACATAAGTTATTTGACCTGGTTTCAACAATTTTAAACCTTCTTCTTTTGGTATTATTTTGCAGTTCGGTGGCAAAATAGAAGAAACCGAAACAAGATTACACATTTGTATGCCCGCATCTCTAAGGGCCGCTTCAAAAGACTGCAGTTGGTTAAAATGTTTGCCAACTCCTTTTGTAAAGAAAACTTTTTGTGGTATATAACTATCCGCCATTTTATTTAAAATTAAATTTTTTATTTTTTAAAGATTATGATTTAATTGGAATTTTCAAAATTTTGCGATATTTAGAAATTTTGCAATTTGGATACATTTTACAATACTCTTTACATATTTCTAGTGAAACTTTAGTAGAAGCATTTTTGTTTTTAGAAATATTACAATGTGATAATGCATCGAATAATTCAGAATTTTCTGGTAAAATAACATACAATTTTTCATACACGCTTGTAACATATGATCCTTGTGGTCCTCTATACATGCTTTCTTTCTGTACATACTGTGTGTGTATTAGTAAAGAGTGTTCATCGCCAAGACGTTCAATTTTTCTAACATAATGCGATCCTAAAATTTTTCGAAGCTCCTTAGTTGGTTTTGGCTCTTTTAAAAATTCTAAAATTTCGTTAACATAATCTTGAATTTCTTCTGGGGTATAACTAAATTTCTCGAAATTTTTTATTGAAAATTCCTGCGTGTATTCTTTACGCAACTGCGAAATTATTTTTTCTTTTTTTTCTTTAGTTAAATCGTTTTGCTCACAACCTTTACCTTGCTTACAATCTTTACAATAAGAACAAAGAGTTTGATTAACTATTTGATTGTTATATTTACAAGGATTTTCTGGTTCTATACCCGTTTCTTTTAAAAAAAGACCGTATGTGTGATGAAAATATTGAACACATACACCGTTTATTTGATGAATATTTTTGCAAAGTTGGTCTTCAATAGTATTCGTAGCAAAATTTAAAATTTTAGATAGTAAATCAACTACATCTTCTCTTTTTAAAGCGCCACCACATGATTTAAGTACGTGTGGCAAAATATTCGAAACATGCGGTTTAGATATTAATTTACAATTAGGTGGTTTGGGCGGTTCTAATTTATTTTCTAGTCTGTTTGCAAGCACCATTAATAAAATGAATTTTAAAAAATTTTAAAAAATTTTACTTTAAATTTACTTTAAATTTGAGGTTTTTTGATACCAATTGTTCGTTGCTCTAATTCGTGCATCATTTCGTGATATTTTGGATTTTCAAAATGCTCTCGAATTGGTTTTAAAATATCTATCAATGCATTTGCCACCGCATTTTTCAAATCAATTGGATGGATTCTTCCTTCAGCAAACATTTTTTCAAGTTCTACATAATTGTTGAAATGAATTTCTCCACCATATTTTTTCTCTCGTTCAATAGTAAGTTCTTTATTTAACTTAAAGATAATATGTTTTGTCCAATCAAGTATTGGATTGTATTCTATATTTTTTGCAGGACAAAATGCAGCCATTAGTTTTGAACGTATGTTTTCCTCAGAATCCGTTAAATAAACTGCAGTGTTTGGTTTTGATTTGGACATTTTCATTGCCAAAATTGTTTCTTTTAACTTATTTTTTGGAATTGGCCAAATAGGAGGTTCTTGCATACCTAAAATCAAATGGGTGTGCATTGCTATTGGTTTATATTGCTCTTCACAACTATTATGCATTCTTTTAAGCGGCATTGAATATTTTAATTTCATTGCAACATCTCTGGCAACAACATGGGCTTTTCTTTGATCCATCCCGCCGTGCGCCAAATTTGCACCCAAAGCAAAAATATCTGCAACTTGCATTACAGGATACCAAAGAAGTGCAAAATTAACTGCCTCGCCAAGTTTTCTGCCCGCAATCGTTATACTCCTTTTTATTCTTGCCAAATTTGTATGTTTTGCAATTTCGAGTGCAGTTGTCCAATATTTATTTCCCAAATTTTCATACAATTCAGAACCTATAATAAATTTTATTTTATCTGGATCTGCGCCAGCAACTTCTAAAGATAATTTAAAAGCATCTTTATAAAAATTAACAGCTGTTTTTTTAATATAGTCTAAATCTCCACCAAGCTTTTCATTTATCCACGCGTGATAGTCTGCAAGAAAAATGTTGCATTTAATTCCTGCTTTTTGTAAATCTGCAATTTTTAAAGTAGTTATTAAACCAGTTCCAAGATGTAAGAGTCCTGATATTTCAAATCCAATATAATGGTTTAATGGAATATCAAGTTCAAATGCTGTTCGAAGATCGCCCTCTGTTAAAATTTCTTCAGTTGGTGGCGCTTTAACTAATTTGATTTTTTCTTCAACATCCATAAAAAAGTTTAGATTTTTATATTTTAAATATTTTGTTCTTTTTGTTCTTTTTGTTTTTTTTGTTTTTCTTGAATTTTTTCCAAAACATCTTGTAAAGAATACGTTTCTGGTATTTTAAAAAATTCACATAATACTTTTTTAATTGTAGATCTTACTTTTTCTTCTAAATTTTCTTCAGATAACATACCTATCAGCTTTTCTTTTTCATCAGCTGATAAACCAAAATATTCAGCAAAAAAGTTACCATACAATTCACATTTATTTCTATCATTTCTATCAAATTCAAAACCCATTTTTTTACACTCTACAATCTTTTCCAGTTTTGTTTTCAAGCCAAAGTCGATTTCTAAAATGTTTTTTGG
>JBMFNW010000003.1:0-36399 GCA_049969975.1 Candidatus Nanoarchaeia archaeon | reverse complement strand
TAATTACTTAACTTGGCTGCTCATAATTTTGATTTTAATTGTACTAGCATTAATTGTACGGCAACAACTTAAACGTCTTAAACACAGAAGTACAAAGCACAGAAATGTGAAGAATAAAAAGCATAAAAATAAAAAGCATAATACGCATAAAAGCAAAAAAGTATATTAAACATTAAAAAAGACCCAGCTTAAGTATTTAACTTTTCGATATTATGATCAAAAAGCTTGTAGACAAAATTTATATAGTTCTGCAAAAGTTAAAAATTGAAGCATGGCATCGTAGACGGGGCCGTAGTCTAACTTGGTTAGGACTTCGGTCTTGGGCACCGACAATCCAGGTTCAAATCCTGGCGGCCCCATTTTAATTAGCGTTTTGATGGTGTAAAATATTACTACTTAGCATCGATTAACTAATTATAAATAGTTTATTTGAGGTTTTGGTTTATGGTTAAAACAAATATAAGGCACCACGAATTTATTGGATTACTGTTAGTGTTTATAGGAGCGACTTGGGTCGGTTATGGAATATATGCAACTTTACTTGGAGCGCTTCGTATTTTAATAGCAAACGCTTCGCTACCTGCAGGAAAAGAGTTGCTTTGGATACCGATTTTCTACGGTCTTGGTGCAGCTTTGTTTGTACTAGGTCAGATTGAGTTGCGAGAACTTGCTCCTGGAGGGGTTAAAAAAGTAAAAAAGAGGTGAGGTGAAAAATCATGGCAGCAAAAAAACCAAGTGAAAAATTTTTAAAAGCAATCCGTGCAGAGGTAGAAAAAGAAGAAGAGGAAGAAGCGATTTATGGATTGAAAGAGTTTTTACAAGGTCTTCTGGTCGGCTTGATTATTGGCTTTTTAATAGCTTTGCAGATAGCCAAATAGCGAAATTTTAGTTTCCAAAAATTTTTTCTTTTGTAATTTTTTTAATTACTTTAAAAAGTAAAGTTTTAAATAAAATTATACTTTTTTAAATGTCGCAGAATAACTTTCAAAAAACTTTTAAACAAGACAAAACTTCTTAAAAAAGGGCCCGTAGCTCAGCCTGGTCAGAGCATTGGCCTTTTAAGCCAAGGGTCGGGGGTTCGAATCCCCTCGGGCCCGCTTCTGTTTTTATTGTTTTATCGCTTTTTTATTGCCTTCTGTATTTTTGATTAATAGCTCGCTTTTTTGCTTAGCTTTTTTGTTTAAAACTCATCCAAGTCAAAAATGCTCTTTGAACGGCTGTGAGCTGACCGAGTATGAAGAAAATCAATCCTGTTAGTTCTAAAATTGTAAAGTTCAAAATTAAGATATTAGATAAAAAATATTGTGCAATGGGTGCAAATATTAGTAATACTAGCCTATCAGCTCTTGTCAAAAGTCCTGCGTAAATTCTGCCAATGCCAACAGCTTGTGCTTGTGTGCCAGCATAACTTGCAAAAAGAGTGCCAATAACGCCTAAAAGCGCAAGCTCTGGCCTGCAAAACTTTGTTAATGCAAAACCTCCAATAATTAGCAAATCAGAATATCTGTCTAATAAATGGTCTAAAAAATCTCCTTTTGCAGATGTTTGATTTTTAAATCTTGCAAGTTTTCCATCAATAGCATCAAAAAAGCCGCTAATTGCTATAAAAAGACTTGCTAAAAATAAACTTTTGCTATTATATTGAGTAAAATAAAATGCAAACGCAGCAAGAATTGCAAAAATAAATGATAAAAAAGTTAGTGTATTTGGATTAAATTTGATAAATGGTTTAATTCCAAAATCAAGTATGCTTTGCGTGCGCTCTCTCCACTTCTCTAACATTAGAAAAAGTTTTTATAACATATTTTAAATAGTTTCGCATGGCTGATCAAGATAGATTGCAAAAATTAGAACAGATTAAAAATCAAGGTATAAACCCATATCCTTATTCCTGGCAACAAAGCCATCATGCAGAAGAAATTCACTCTAAATATGCAGAACTAGAAGGCCAACAAGTTTCTGTTGCAGGAAGAATAATGTCTATCCGAGAACACGGCAAACTTTGTTTTTTAGACATTTATGACGCTTCTGGAAAAATTCAAATTTGGATATCTGCAGAAGATGTTGGTAAAAAGCAATTTAATTTCTTAAAATTGATCGAACGTGGAGATTGGTTAGGAGTAAAAGGTATAGTAACTAAAACAAAAAGAGGAGAAGTATCTGTTAGAGCTAAAGAATTCCAATTGTTAAGCAAAGCAATAAGGCACTTACCAGCTACTTGGTATGGACTTAAAGATGTTGAGTTAAGGTATAGACAAAGATATTTGGATTTAATCATGAATCCAGAAGTTAGAAATATTTTTATAACGCGAACAAAAATTGTAAATGCAATCCGAGAATATTTAAACAAGCACAACTTTCTTGAAGTAGAAACACCAATTGTGCAGCCAATTTATGGCGGTGCAGCAGCAAAACCTTTTGTTACATATGTAAATGATTTGAAAGCAAATGCATACTTACGAATTTCGAATGAACTTTATTTGAAAAGACTAATCGTTGGAGGCTTTGAAAGAGTTTATGAATTTTCAAAAGATTTTAGAAACGAATCGATTGATTCAACACATAATCCTGAATTTACGCAATTAGAATTTTATGTCGCTTACTGGGATTATTTAGATGTAGCTAAATTTTTTGAAGACCTCATGTCTTTTGTTGCAAAGCGAGTTAAAGGCACAACAAAAATAAATTATCAAGGCCATATACTTGATTTTGGCAAACCATGGCAACGTTTAACAATGTATGAAGCTTTAGAAAAATTTGGCGGCATAGAAATTAAAAAATGTGACCATGCAGAGCTGCAAAAATTGGCTAAGAAATATGCGCTCGAACTTCCAAAAGGAGCTCCAGATGGTTTAATTATTAATGAATTGTTTGAAGAGCTTTGTGAAGATAAGCTAATCCAACCAACTTTACTTATGAACCATCCAATTGAAACAACACCACTTTGCAAACCACACAGAGAGCATCCACATTTAGTAGAAAGGTTTGAGCCGTATGTTGCAGGAATGGAAATTGGGAATGCTTATTCTGAACTAAATGATCCAATTTTACAAAGAAAGCTGTTTGAAGAGCAAGTTAGAATGCGAAAGCTTGGAGACGAAGAAGCACATCCAATGGATGAAGATTTCTTAACAGCTTTGGAGTACGGCATGCCTCCAACAGGAGGCATGGGAATTGGAATTGATAGGCTGGCAATGCTTTTTTCAGATATGCCATCCATAAAAGAAGTTTTATTGTTTCCAATGATGAAGCCACGAGAACAAGAGAAGTGAACCACTCCACTCTTATTAGACTTTGTGTAAGCTTTGCTTGTCATGATTACTGTATCCCACAACCGCATAACAATTTTGAGTAGAACATTGTGTTTAAAATTTACACAATTATCCCCACGCTATCAAAAGTCTTCTTGCAGATCCAAGTAAATCAAATTGCTCTTACTTCTTTTATGCTAGGTATTTTTTCTTTTAGAGCTTTTTTAACAAAATTTTCTAAAGTAATTTTAGCAAAAGGGCAAGTTGCACAAAACCCTTCAAACTTTACATATACAACATTATTTTCAACCTTAACCAAAGAAATATCTCCGCCATCTGCCTGCAATACTGGTTTTAGCTCGTCTATTGCTACTTTAACTTCTTTTTCAGAAAATTTTTGACTGCTTTTTTGACTAATTTTTTTAACCATTTTCTTTGATTTTAAACATTTGTACTAATTTAGCTTTTGTTTCGGGATTATCTATTTTTGCCCCGAGTTTTTCTTCAATTTGTGCAATACTTTTTGCCCCATTTTTAATCCATTCGCTAACTTCTTTATCAGTAAATTTTAGCTTTTCGTCTAAAATATTTCCTTCTAATGGAATTATGCGCGCATACTGCTCTGTTTTTCTAAAATAATGATTTAGAGCAGCTTTGAGTGCACGATTGCCCAAAACTGCACAGTGGAATTTCTTTGGCGGAATTGCACCAAGTCTTTTTACAATTTCTTGTGGCGTTAAACTCAATGCTTCTTGAATAGGCATTCCAGAGTTTTCAGTTACCATTACAGATAACATAGATGTTGTTGCGATTGCAGCAACACAGCCAAAAGTTTGCCATTTGCATTCGATTATTTTGTCATTTTGCTTATCTATTTTAATCCAAAGTTTCATAACATCTCCACAAATCGGATTTCCTACTTCTCCAAAGCCGTCAGCCGTTTTGACAAATTCTGCTTCAGCATCATTTTTTAAAAAATTTCTAGGATTAAAGAAATGTTCTTTGATAATTTCCGTATAATTTAATTGTTCAGCCATTTTTACTTTGTTCGTTAAATGGGGAAAATTGTCTTAATTTTGCAACACTTTTAGACAAAATTTCTAATAGAAAATCAATATCTTCTTTTGTAGTTGATTTTCCCAAACTAAAACGTACGCTGCCATGCGAATATTCTATTGGAAGACCAATAGCTTTCAATACATGGCTTTCTTCCAAACTTTTTGAACTGCAAGCAGAACCTGTCGAAGCACAAATACCTTCTTTATCTAATAAGTATAGTAATGCTTCGCCTTCAATACCCATGAATGAAAAATGTATGTTATTTGGTAATCTTTGGCTTGGGTGTCCGTTAAGTTTTGCATTTGGAATTTTTTCCAAAACTTGTTTTATTAAATAATCTCGCAAGTTCGCTAGTCTTTTACATTCTTTTTCCTTTTCTTTTTGAGCAAGTTCTAATGCCTTTGCCAAGCCAATTATTGCAGGGACATTTTCTGTTCCTGCTCTAAGGCCATGTTCTTGCCCACCACCATGTATTAAAGGTTCTAGCATGAGTCCTTTTTTAACAAAAAGAAGACCAATTCCTTTTGGACCGTATATTTTACTTCCGTTTAAACTCATTAAATCAATACCCAAATTTTTAACATCTATGTCTAAATAACCTGCTGCTTGACAAGCATCAGTATGAAAAAATACGCCTTTACTTTTACAAATTCTGGCAAGCTCTTTGATTGGTTGAATTGTTCCAATTTCATTGTTAGCATACATTATCGAAACCAAAATAGTGCTTGCCTTGATGTTTTTTTGCAAATCTTCTGGGCTAACAAGACCATGTTTATCAACATTTAAATAAGTAACTTCAAAACCTTGGTGCTCAAGCCATTTGCAAGCTTTCAAGACAGCATTATGCTCTGTTTTTTGTGTAATTATGTGTTTGCCTTTATCTTTATTTGCAAGCGCAACGCCTTTAATTGCTAAGTTTACAGACTCTGTACCGCCAGAAGTAAATATAATTTCTGTAGGCTCACAATTTAAAATTTTAGCAATTCGTTGCCGTGCATGTTCAATTGCTTGCGCAGCTTCAACACCTTTTGAATGAATGCTGCTGGGATTTCCAAATTTTTCATTAAAATAAGGCAGCATTTCAGCTATAACTTCATCTCTGACAGGAGTTGTTGCAGCATGATCCAAATAAATTATTTTTTTCATTTTCATTTTTTCTTTGGCGAACTACAAAATCCACAAAGTTTGCATACTTCAACAATTTTCTCTGCTTTCATAACTTTCATGATTTTGCTTTTACTTTTTGCCCTTTTGCCATGTAAATATTGCGATACCGCAGCTTCTGTTACGTCCAAACATTTCGCAATTTCTTTGTTTTTATAACCCATCTTTTTGAGTTTTTGAGCTAACTTTGCTTTTATTGTGGGGATTTTGTATTTTACATTTATTTCACATGGCAGCATAGCAAAAATTAACAGTGTTAAGTTTAAAAATATTTTTACTTTAGGCAGAAGTTTCTAACGGTTCAAATTTGGGTTGTTGTGGTGTATAAAATTGTTGTTCGGGCGATTTTCGTTTATGCTTTGGGGATGTTGGTTGTTTAGGTTCAGGTTTTGGTGTTGTGGTGATATGTACGGCTGTTTAGGCTCTGTTGGTAGTAGGAAAAACTCAACAAATACGTCTGCTAGCATTTAAATCATCTACCAAAAAGGTTTTTGCTGTACTGCTCAGCTTTCTACTACCATAATTTCGGGATCGCCTTTGTCATCTTTATATCCAAAAACCCTACCCTTTTCATATAATTCCCATAACTCATTAGCCGAAACTTTTATTTTTTTCCTCTTTGTGTTAAAGCAAGGCACATCAACAATATTCTCCTTTTTTAAATAATTTAAAATATCAAAAAGATCTTTCTCTGGAATTATCTCTTCATTATCTGAAAGGTATTTACTCATATCAAAAATATCTATCTTCACAAACTTTGGTTTGAACCGTCCTTCTTTCCGAATATCAAGATCAAAGCCGCCTTCCCAATTTTTAAGCTTATCAAATTCAGCAGTAAAACAACCATATCGGTAATATATTATATTCTTATATTGCTTATCTGTTGGAATTTTGGGCCCTTTAAAATTCTTTCCTGCTAGTGCTTTATCTAACATCTTAGCTATCTTTACAGCTTGAGTATCATCTTTGGGATAGATAGTAATAAATTTCCCTTGTTGAGGTCCACCTTTGGAATTAAATTGCTCCAACCCATTCATTTTGGTTACCTTATGGTCTACATCCTCTTTCTGAAGAATAGGTAACACTATTTTTGAAATTTCTATAGCATTTTCAGGAAAAGCTGAAATATGAATCTTCCAACCCTGAGGAGGAATATTTTTTATCCTTTGTTCCGTTTTCGCCCATATTTTGAAATGCCAATTATGATCCTGATACGCAGGAGTTTTCCCATCCTCTAGCACATATTTATTTAATTCTTTACAAATAGGATCCTCTGACAATTCTACCTTATTTTGAGTGGTCCGATTAGGGTTAAAAATTAAGACAACGTGTCCTTTGCCGCCTAAAGCAATTTTATCTCCATCCATTAAAGCCCATTTATCTTTTTTAACCCATTGTCCATTCTGGAGAACATACGTTCCATTAGTGCTGTTTAAATCTTCGATACAAAATTGTCTGTTTTTAGAGTCGTAATAAATTTTTGCATGATGTCTACTAATATACTGATTCTTGTCTTGTATTATAATATCGCAATCGCTTTCTTTGCTTTCTTCTCTGCCAATATGATAAATTTTATTCTTCTCTAGTGGCACTACATAATTATCAATTTGTAATGCGCCGTCGTAAATATGGCAATTGTTGTCTGCTTTCTTATCCCGAACTTCGACTTTATTAATCTTATCTTCGATCCCCATATTTTATAATATGGTAAAATATATTTATAAACTTTTTGCTTTTTAAAAGTTAGGTGTTATGGTTGAGGTTGTGATTATTTTATAATTTGCTTTTCTGTTATTTTAATCCATAAGGTTTTGTGAGGCCCTTCTGGTTGCCCAAATAATTGCCCAAAAATAAATCATATCCCTATTATTCAATATCTTTTTCCTCTTCCCTCGTTCTTATTTAAAAGGCATGTATCGGACTAACCACTCCATCTTATGCATCAAAATATCGAACAATAAAGTAATCCAAAGGTTTGTGGGAAGTTACGCTCAGAAAAATACAACTACCTACAAACGACGGAAAAATATCAACTTATGTATTTACAGTTAGAAGGAAAGTTGATGCTGGGATAAGACTTTTAATAGTTATCTTTTATATGCAAATATGGGCTTATTTAGTTTCCTAAAATCTTTTTTTAAGAAAAAAGAAGAAATTCGAGAAGGAGATCGAGAAGGAAAAACAAAACCCGAGGAACAAAAAACCAAAAAAACTCAAATTTTAACACTTAATGAACTTGAACAATGGTTAATTACAAAAGAGCGTGAGAATCTTGCCAAAGCGCAAGAAAGCTGGCAATTTTATAAATCCGAACTCCAAAATATAATTGAGCATTTACAAGCAACACTTAATACTTTAAAAATTGCAGAACCTCGGCTTCCAGAGCTTTATAAGCAAAACAAAGCATTGGCGGATGGTAATAGGGCTACATACATTAGTTCTTGCAACCTTTTTCTAAAATCAATAAACTTAGATTTTCCTTTAGAAAACTTGCCTTTGTTTGTTGCTCAACTCGAACAACAGCTTAATAGTTTTATGGCTGAAAATGAAAAAGTTTTTTTTGTAACAAAAGAATTTTTTACAGATCAAACTCTTGAACTTAAAGCAGACTTACAAAAATTGTACGAAATTTTATCCAATTTAAAAAATTTAGTAAAAAGCACAAACCTATCTGAGCTTGCACATATTAAGAAACAATTAACTGAATTAAAAGCCATGCTAGAACAAAAAGAACTTTTGCTTTCGGAACTTGCGCAATTAGAAGATAAAATCAAAACAGTGGAGTCTGAAAGCAACACCATTGCTGCAAAAATAATTGAGTTAAATAAAAGTCCTAAAATCCAAAATATAAAAGAACTTGAAGCAAAACTATCTGAACTAGCACAAAAAATAAAAGCAAAAGAATTAGAACTTTATAATGTATTTGCAGATTTGGACACACCACTTCGAAAACTTGCGTGGCAAAGGCCAGAGCATAAAAAATTGATAGAAAATTTTGTTAACAGCCCAATTTCTTCTGTTTTGCACGATTCTGATTTTAAATTTGAAAGTGTGCTTGTTGCATTAAGATTGGCTTTGGAAAGTAATGAAATTGATTTAAATGAAAAAAAGAGAGCAAAACTTCTTAATGTTTTAAATTCTTTTTTGAATGAAAATTATTTACAAAATTGGTCTGCTGAATATTCTTTGCTTAAACAAGAGCAAAGTAATCTTCAATCAAAACTTGAGACTTCTGATATAATTTTAGAACTACATAATTTAGAAAGCAAAAATGCCGAATTGCGCGAGCTGAAACAAACTTTACTTAAGAAAAAAGAAAAATTGCAAAGAAAAGTTCAAAAGTATGATTTGCAAAAAGATTTGGAAAGCTTAAACTCATATTTAGAGCAATTTGGTGTTTCTCTAACCGTCAATTAAATTTTAAAAAAAATATTTAATTTTGTTTGTTGCCTGTTAAGTTTAAGCAATTTACTTTGACTTGTATAGTAAGATAGTGGTAAGTAAAGTTTACTTCCGATATAAGTAAGCGCAGATTTTAAATCAAAAAATTCTTTTGGATTTTGCTTAAGTGCATTTCGAATACTTTCGCGTATAGTCCAAACACCTAGCGGCATGTAGTGTGGGTAAACCTCACGAAAAATAAGTGCGCCAGCCTGCTTACCAATTTTTTGCAAATACTCTGCTATGGCAAACCTTGTTGAGTAATAACCTCCTGCTTGCTCTGAATAT
The DNA here is from genome assembly GCA_049969975.1 of Candidatus Nanoarchaeia archaeon. Taxonomy (GTDB): domain Archaea; phylum Nanobdellota; class Nanobdellia; order UBA10117; family UBA10117; genus JAWAPU01. The sequence continues at coordinate 27,196 of JBMFNW010000003.1, read as the reverse complement.
TTTTTTCTGCCTTCCCAAGGCTCCCAATCTCGATAAATCATAATTTCGTTGTTTAAGATGCGTATAAAGGCTTCAAAATTTTCAAATTGCCACGAAGTTGGCATAAGAAGCACAGTGAAATGATTATTAAACGCAGAAAACTCAAATACACAATAGTTTTCAATGATTGGATTTTGTCTAACTTCTTCTAATAAGTGTTTTCCTAAAATATCATCTACTGCAGTGATTGACCACCTTGTTGGTACAAGTTTTCTATTTTTATTTAAGCCCATTGCACCAACAGAAAGTGCTTTTTGAATTTGTGAGAAAAGCAAACCTTTAGAATAAAGTGTTATTACTGCATCTTTTGCTCTAAGATCTTTATCGTAGTAAACTTTTTGTAAATCTGACTGCCAATGCACATTTCCAATTTCGAATTTTGAAAGTTCAGCAGATGGTCCAAATGGCAAATATTCTTCATTTAAACTCAATCCTTTTGGCTTTGACTTGAACTCTGCTTCAGAAGCAACAGATTTTTTAGCAAGTGCAAGCTCTTGAAGTTTTTGTACAAATTTGTCATTTAATTTAGTAATATTTGTTTGATATTTTCCACGAATCAAGCTCAATCTAAAATTGATAATGTCTTGTACAGATTTTTTCTGTTGTAGCCAAAGCTCTGGCAAATCAAATATTTCGCATCCATCACACACAGCCGTTAGCATTGGCCCAATAAACACTTTAGGATAGCCATACTCTCCAATAAAAACACCAGGCGGAGTACTGCCTTCTAACTTTTTATCAATTTTGCTAAGTTCGATGCTTTTTGAATTTAAATTTAGTGCTTTTGTTAATTTGTACAAATACGCTGCCTTTCTTAAATGCATATTTTAACGTTTAAAAAGTAAAATAAATATTTTTGTTTTTAAATTTTTTAATTTAAATTTTTAATTTGTTATTTTCAAATAAAGAAATATTTTTATTTTTAATCTGTATTTAATTAAAGGTATGAAAAGGTTGGAAGATAAATTAAGATATGTTTTTGTTTCTGACAAGAATGGTGAAAGATTTGTGCCAGAAAATGAATATTGCATATCTCCTTTTGATCACGGTTTGCTTTATGGTGATGGTGTGTTTGAAGGTATAAGAGTGTACGGCCCGCCCGATGTTGAAAGTCCACGTATTTTCAAATTAAACGAACATATTGATAGGCTTTATAATTCTGCAGCAGAAATTGGATTAAAAATTCCTTACGAAGAAGAAGAATTTAAGCAGAAAATAGTTGAGATTTGTAAGAAAAATGAGTTGAGTTCCGGCTACATCAGGCCAGTTGTAACAAGAGGTATTGGTGATTTAGGTTTAAATCCAAAAAAGTGTCCTAAGCCAACAGTTATAATAATTGCATCAGAAATACAACTTTATCCAAAAGAACTTTATGAAAAAGGTTTAACAGCAGCAATTGTGCAAACAGCAAGAGTGCCTGTACGAAGCCTTTCTCCAAATGTAAAAAGCCTTAACTATTTAAATAATATTCAAGCTTTAAGAGAGGCTTCAGCCGTAAATGCCAATGAAGCTATTATGCTAGATCATGATGGTTATATTGCAGAAGGCAGTGCGGATAATTTTTTCATGGTTAGTAAGGGCCGTGTTTACACACCAACAGAGCGAAATTGTTTGAAAGGTATAACAAGAAGTGTAGTAAAAGAAATTTGTCTTAACAAAAAAATTTCTTTTTTTGAAACAGATATTCATCCAAAAGATTTGGCTGAAAAAGCAGATGAGTGTTTTCTTACAGGTACGGCAGCAGAAATAATACCTATAACAAAAATAATAGGGGCGCCTGTGGGTGGAAATAAAGCAGACTTGCTCACAATAGGAGATGGAAAGCCAGGTCCAATCACAAAAAAATTAATGTCTCTTTTCAAAGAATATGTTCGAGATCCAAAAAATTCCACACCAATTTACTAAGCTTTTTTAATCCAACGTCCATGCACATAAACCTCTTTTGCTGGCTTTGGCTCAAACTGAAGAGTGGCGTGCCAAATGTGATATTTTTTATGCAACATTTCTTCAATTTCATGTAAGCTGCTTTCTTTTTGTGCAACAACGTGAGCACTCAAAGTTGTAAATCCTGTAGCCACCTCCCAAACATGTACATCGTGAACCTCTTTCACATTCCTGACTTTTAACATATCATTTATTAAATTGGTAAAATTTATGTGGTCGGGAACAACTTCTAAAATTGTATTAATTAAAGATTTGAAGAGGCCAACTAGTCTTGGTACAACTAATATTCCTAAAATAAGTGCAGCAAGCGCATCAAAATAGTATATTTTTGTAAATTGCATTATAACTGCTGAGCAAAGTACAATTACAGAACCAGCCGTATCAAAAATAACTTCATAAAACGCAGCTTTCATATATATTTCTTCGCTGCCATGCAGTTTTCGCACAACAACAAGATTTATAATTAAACCAATTGCAGCGGCAAGAATTATTGGTAGAGAAATAATACTTACGGCAGGCTGCATTAATTTTATTATGGCATTATGAATAATTTCATATGCAACTGTTGCCAGAATTGTGCAATTTGCTAAACCTGCCAATGTTTCTGCTCTTAAGTAACCAAATGTTTTTTCTGGCGGTGCGCGCTTTCCAGCAATCCAAGCCGCAAAAAAAGCAATAATAAGAGCTGCGGAATCAGCAAACATGTGTGCTGCATCTGCCAAAAGAGCCAAAGAATTAAAAAACCAACCTATTAAAAATTCTACAAACATAAAACTAAATACAGCTAAAAGAGCACTTTTAAGCACTTTTCGATTTTCATACAAATGTTTTACATGTTCGTGCATTTTTCATCCAACATTTATTCTAAATTAATTACCGCATATTTTTATTTCAAATGCTGCAACTGGCATCTCCAATCCCCAATTTTGAAGGACTTTGGGATGTATTTCTCCGAGAATGCCAATTTCTTTTTTACTCATAGTTTCTATAATTTTTGCACATCTTCCTGGAATAAAACTTGGATGCTCACATTCTTCAAGCATTAAACTTTTACCTAATGCTCTATAAAGTGCTTCAAGATTTTGTTTAATTTCTGTAAAGTCTACCTCAGAATGTGAAATTGCAAGCGCAAGTCTTTTTTCTATTTCGTATCCCATATCGCTTTTGCTGTTTGGAAATACTATGTCTCCTATTTCAAATATTTTCTGCGGGAATGGTTTTGTTGTGTTTTGCGCGAGAAAGTCCAAAAGACTTGGAAGCAATTTAGACCTGCAGGCATAAAAACTTAAAGACATAGGATTTTCAATTTCAATTATTTTTTCTTCAGGGCAAGCCATTTTTGCAAACAAATTTTCTTTATTTGTAAGTATGAAACTAAGAATTTCTTGTGCGCCTAAACCAATACATATTTCTCTAAATTTTGCAGAACATTTTTCTAATTCAGATTCTTTTCCACGCGTTGGCAATTCTGGATAAATTTTGCTCAAATTGTTTAGGCCGTATGCAATTGCTATGTCTTCGATTAAGTCTATTGGATGCATAATGTCTTTTCTATAACAAGGAATTTTTACTTCAATTAGTTCTTCTATAACTTTTGCAGAATAGCGAGCTCTTTGTAACAATTTTATTACATCTTCTGGTAACAGGTTTATGCCGAGAGTTTTTTGAATTTCTTTTATGTCTAGTTTTAAGCTAGAAGTTTCTAGATGCGGGCATATGTCCGGCTTTCTATAAGGGTAATCAATTGTAATGCTGTAAATTTCCCCACCTCGCTCTGCAAGCGCTGTGCAAAAAATAGTTAAAATTCTTTGCACAGTTTCATAATCTGTACCGGTTACTTCAACTAAAATATCTTGAGTTTGCTCTGTTATTTTGCCCAAATCTGCAGAATTGATTATTGGTGGAAGGCTGAGTACTTTATTGCTTGCATCCAAGAGAATTGGATATTCCGGCAAACCTTTTAGTATGTGCCCATACTGTTGACCTTTTGGATGATTTTTTAAAATTTCATGTGGTGGAAGTTCTTCTGTATAACCTAATGGAACAAATGCATTTTCATGAGGCTTTGTTGTTGTGTATTTCAAAGGGAATTTAATTAATTTTAAATTATAAAGCCCAACAGATGCTTTTGTGCGTTCTCTGCCAAGAGTAGAATCTATTTTTGTTTGTGTTTGCATTAATGCTCTAATTGTGCTATCGCTAAGCTTTATTCCCTTAACAGCTGCACAAGCAATAAAAGGTCTTATTTTCTCTAGTTTTGTTGAAACAAAAACTTTTAAGTCTGAAGTTTTGGCAAAATATTCTTTTGCTCCTCGTTCGATTCCTATAATGCCTTTAATTTCTCGTGCCAAACCTTCTGGACTCCACAGCTCCGGTCTATTGCCATCAGACATTTTTAGAATTAATTTTCCATTTTCAAAACTTTCAATTTCGCCTTTCAAGTTAAAAATTAATTGTTCAAGCTCTTCTATGCTTGTTGGCAGCTTATCTCCAACAAGCTTGCGTAGCTCTTCAAGCTCTATTTCTATCGTCGGCATATTTGCCTAAGCCTCCGAAAGTTTTCTTGCAATTGCTTTGCCAAAATCTCTAGCCCATTGCGGGCCTGAAGCAGTTATTATTTTTCCAGATTCTACTATGTTTTCTTTTGAATACTTTGCACCATGCTGTGTCAAAGTTTTAATGGGCTCTGTATACGCTGGTGAGCTCCAAACAGTAGCTTTTTTTCCTTCCAAAATGCCTGCTTTTGCAAGAACAACAGGACCTAAGCAAATTGCAGCTAAAATTTTGCCTTTTTCAGCTGCATCTTTGATTAGATTTAAAACTTCTTTATGCTCTGCTAACTCTGGCGAGCCAGAACCGCCAACAATAACTATTGCTGCAAAATCGTCTACTTTAGCATCTTTGACAGCCAAATCTGGTTTAACTATTGCTCCCAACATACCTACCGCACTTGCAGTAGATAGCGATGCTACTTTAACTTCATGCCCTGCTTTTTCTAACTCTTCTTTTGTATGGAACAGTTCTTCGTCTCTGAAATTTTTTTGTGCAACAATCATTAGCACTTTCATGTTACCTCCTTTTATGCCTCCTTTTCTTCTGTAAAATAAAATTCTCTCAACCATTGAATATCTTTGCTAAAAAGCACTCTAATGTCTTTAATATTTGTTTTTATCATGAAAAGTCTATCTATACCAATACCCCAGGCAAGCACAGGCACTTTTATGCCAAATGGCTCAAGTACCTCAGGTCTCAATAAGCCAGCTCCCAATGCTTCAACCCATTTACCATCATACCAAATATCTGCTTCGAGCGAAGGCTCTGTGAATGGGAAATAAGAAGGCCTTAGTCGTATTTTATCAGTACCAGTAATTTTTTGTGCAAATTCTGTAAGAAGTCCAATTAAGTGTCTTAGATTGTATTCTCCGAGTACAAGACCTTCACATTGATTAAATTCTGGCAAATGTGTTGCATCTACAACATCCGGTCTAAAACACCTTGCTATGGAAAAATACGCACCAGGTATTTTTGGCTTTTGCGCCAATGTTCTTGCAGATAGTGCAGTACCTTGTGATCTTAAAAGTAGACGCATAGATTGTTTTTCATCAAAAACATATTGCCAGCCTTTACTCCCAGAAAAGCCCCCATTTTCGTGTACTCTTTTTACAGCTTTTATTAAGTTTTGTAGACTTTTAATATTCGCACTTTTAATATTCGCATATTTTGGTTCTTTTATGTAATAAATATCGTGTATTCCTCTTGCAGGATGATCTTGCGGCATAAACAAAGCATCACAATTCCAAAGTGCAAGTTCTATTATTGGGCCAGTTACTTCTTCAAAACCAAGTGCAATAAGTTCCCGCCTAACTTCGTTTAAAAAAGCCAAGTATGGTTGAGTTTTGCCAGGCCATATTTTTGGTACTTGTGCTAAAACATCATATCTTCTAAATTGTGCAGTTTCCCACGCTTTTGATTTTATTAGATCTGGTGTTAATTTTCCTATTTTTGGACCTTCTTTTGCCAAAGCTAAAACACTAGAACCGAGACTTGTGATTTGATATTTTTGCTCTTTATGAAGAATTTTTTTGGCCAAACCTCTTTTTTGTAAAATCTCCAAAGCCTCTTTATCTTCAGGGCCCAAGCTCACATTCCCTGCAAGTACTTTTTGCAAAAATTCTTCTTCCAAAGTCTTTTTTGACAAATATGCTTTACCAGTATTTGTTAGTTGGATAGCATAGCCTTTAAATTCGATAGCGCCTTTTGCTTTCCAATAACCTATGGAATATTTTATTTCTTGTTTGTTTAAACCGAGCTCTTGTGCAAGGTCATCAGCACATTTTGGTCCAAGATTAAGTTGTTGTAAAAAGCGTCTTTCTGGCAATCCTTTTGTAGCATAATTTTTGCCTAAATTAGTTAATTCAAAAGTCCAAACAGATTTACTTTCAACGTTTATTAAATTTTTATTTTGTAGCCAAAAAAGTGCACGCCGCACAGAATCTATGTTTGTGGAGCTTTTTGCTGCTATTTGTTCTACTGTGAGGCTTGCGCCATCTTTAAGAACTTTAAGTATTTTGAGTTCTACATCTTGCAGACCTTCTGCAAGCCTTTCCACATTTGTGGCCATTATATTTATCGATTTGTTGGCCATATAAAAAGTTATCTTTTCAAAATTTTTCAAAATCTTTTTTCTATTACTAAAATTACTCAAATCTTCTAAATTTGGATTTTTTTTAATTTTAGCTTAATTTTAATTTTAGCTTAAAGTTTAGTTGAAAGTTTATTTTAGTTTAAGTGCTTGAATTTTTTGAACAATTTCTTCTACTATTGCATTTGGCTCTCTATTCATCCAAACTTCTATAAATGGAACTTTACCTTCGTAATATTTTAATACTGGCTCGCTTTGTGTTTTGTAAACTTTTAGACGTTCTTTTATTACTTCAGGCTTATCGTCAGGTCTTTGGATTAAAGGAGAACCACATTTGTCACAAATCATATCTTTTTTAGGTAAGAGTGGCGGCAAATCAAACTTTATTCCATTTATTGTTTTGTGAATGTCTGCAATGTTGTAATTACCATCACATTTTGGATTTGAGCAAATTCTCCTTGCAGATATCTTTTCTATCAAAATTTCATCAAATGTATTAATTTTTATTATTGCATCAATTTTGGTTATTTTATCTAGTGCTTTTGCTTGATCTATTGTTCTGGGAAAGCCGTCTAGCAAAAAATTATTTTTACCTCGAATTTTATTTTTGACAACATCTATTACAATCGAATCTGGAACAAGTTCGCCATTAGCTAAGTAAGTTTGGACTTTTTTACCAAGCTCTGTTCCAGCTTTAATTTCTTCTCTAAAAATATCTCCCGTAGCAATTTTTTCCAAACCAAATTTTTCTTTAAGTTTTGAGCCGTAAATCCCTTTGCCTGCACCTGGCGGGCCAAATATCAAAAGCTTCATTTTAACCTCCTTGCAATTTCTACTAAATCTCCTCTTTGGATGGCAGGTCTTTTAATAATTTCTTCAATTGCAATAAGCGCTCTATCTCCACCAAATTTCGCAATTCGTTCTTCGACATCAAGAAGTTTAGTTGCTAATTGTTCTGGTGTTGGAAAGCGCGCAATTGCAGCATCTATGTAGCTAAGTGTGAATTTCAACGCATCTTCTTTTGCTTTGCATTTAGCAAGTTCGAAACGAGCGCTTTCTCTGCCAGGAAAATGAATTTTTGCATGATCTAAAATTATTGCACATCTTTTATTTGTTTCTTGAAGCTCTCGTCTTAGCTCTGCAGACATTTCTAAAAGTTTAATTAGTGTGTTTCTGGCATGTTCTAATCTCTCTTTTTCAAGTACAAATTGACCAATTGTTTTTAGAGGTTCTTCTAAATTTTGGACATCAACCAAAACTTTACTCTCAAATTTAGTTATATTATCAATGTCTTTTTTAATGCTTTCAATTCCTTCTTTGCCTAAAAGTCTTTTAATATCAATTAACATAATGTTTTAAGTTTTCTTTTGCTATAAAAGATTTTTTATTCTTGTGCAAATAATTTCTTCTAAATTCCTTTTTTTGCCAAATTTTTTAAAAGTTTTTTCAAACCGGGTGTAAAAAGAACTTTGCCGTTTTTGATAAGATAGCGATAAGGAAGTTCTTCCCAAAGCCATTTTTCAATTTTTACAGAATAACCATCTTGAAATTTTAGATTTTTAAGTGATGTGCCATTGTAAATTTCTTTACAAACAGCCACAGCGGTATCTGTTGACATTTGTTCTTTTCCTAAATTATATGCGGGCAAATTTAGCTTTGAAGTTAAAAATTTTGTAGTTCTGGCTTTTGGTGGATTGTCTCCCAATATTCCACCAAAAATAAAATAATTATATTGCTTAGCAATTTTTGGTGTGAGTTCTTTAGTTGCATTTGGGTCTAAAATACATGCATTTGTATGTTTGATATTTAAAAATTTATTTAAAAATTTATTTGAAATGCTTTCTAGCCAAACCTTTCCGAGTTTTTCTAATTTTTTAACTTCCCGCTGGCTTAGATTTTTTGTATTTGAAAAAATTAACGCGCCTTTCCCAACAATTTTTGAAATGTGTTTGTACTCTAGAAAACACCAAGGATATAGCTTTGGTTCTAAGTGCTCTATTATGTATTTAACCATTGCAACCATTAAATTTTTTCCCAACTTATTTTATATTTTTCTAAAAGTGTGAGTAATTTATTACGCTCATCCGCTTTGAGACCTTTCCAATCTAAAACCGCAAAATTTGGTTTTGGAGTAGTTTTTTCATAAGCTTGTATAAAAAGAGATTCATCTAAATTGTTGATATGATACTTTGGACAAATATGTCCTACAACAAATTTTCCAGACAAAACTCTTTTTGTAAAATTTGGCGCATAATGCGGCCCGCCAAATCCAAAACAAATATTTTCTTTTTGCATTCCATTTACTCCTTCTTTTAGAACTTTTTTAATGCAATTTGCTATAATTCTGCAAGCTTCTAAATCAGACCATTCTTTTTGGCTAGAACCAATCTCTACAAATAACACTGGTATTTCTATTGTTGGACCGTGGTGTGTAACTTCAAGCCCAACTTCGTATTTAAGATTATTTTCTTTTGCAGCATCAGCAAGCTCTTGCAAAATTCTTGCAATCCAAAGTGCAGGTGCAATTGAAAGTTTTCTTGGCTTTCCTCCCAATTTTGCTTCGCCCCAATTTCCAGTTGCATGTACGCTCAACATCGGCTTGCCTGCAGTAGAGCTGTGAGAAGATGGTATTACTAAAAGTTCTGGTTTTGGAATAAAATTTTCAAGAAAATCGAATTCTAAAACTCCTTGGTGAAAAAATTTTAACATAACATCTTCGAAAGGTTCTAGAAAAGATCCGATATTTTGAGAAGCAATATTTGATTTAGAAACAGCAATGAGTTTCATTTAATACACCAATTTTTCATTTAATAACTAATTTTTAAGTTTTAAGTTTTAGTTTCTTCTTTTTTTCCACCCACGCCGAAATGTTTGACCAAATCTTCTTCTCCCCACTTTACAACTTTACAATTAATTTGTGCTATATCTGGACTAATTGTATTTCCACGAACAAGTTTTCTTTCCCTTCTACCTTTAAATTTTTTTGGTACTTTGTAGCCGGGACCTTTCGATAAAAGCAATCTCGCTTTACCAGAGCTTTCAACCGAAGGATGCATTGGAAAACCTGCTTTATCCGAGCCCCCAGTTATTTGAAATTCATATCCTGCAAGTCCTAAAAGTTCCCCTCTAAATGTTTGGCCAATTTTTTTTCCAAGTAATTGATCAGCATCAGGCGATTTTAGTTCTGCTTTATATGTTATCTTGGATTTTGGATCGCCGATATTTATTTTAAATTCAACCATTTTACCTCGAACCCATGGCTTGTCTTTCTAATTCAGTTTTCTTGACTATGCCGTTAGATTTTGGATCGCCGTTTGCTGTTGCAATTAATTCTTCTGCTAAAGCATCAGACATGCTTTTTTTATTTTTCCTCGAAGCTAAAAAAGCACCTTGCACAATCCATCTTAGTGCTAAGTCTATTCTTCTTTGCGGTGCCATATCCGCTGCTTTTGGATATCTAACACCACCATATTCAATTGTTGCTATGCCTTCACATGGTGCGCTTGCTTCGATAGCTCTTACAAGTATTTCAATAGGATTTTTATTGGTTTTTTTCTCTATTTGCTCGAACGCATCGCGAATTATTTTGTATTGTGTTGGCAACATTCCTGGAATTCTTTTTGAGCTCCAATAGTGTTTTTTGCCTTTATGTCCTGGCACCATAAGTTTTCCAATTAATCTCTCAACAATATTTTTCTTCGATTTCCAAAACTGTTTTTTTATTGTTCTGCCTGCTGTGTACGGCGTAAATATTGGAATTAAGTTGATGTAAGGTTTTAGCCCAGGATCTCGAACTTCAACATCAAAAGACCATCGTCCAAACAACTTTATATTTTTTCGATAATTTGTTAATTCTTTTGATTCTTTTTCTTGGCTGCCGGCTTCTGTTACTTTTGCTTTTTGTTCTTTAGTTTTTTTTGCAACTTCTTTTTTTGTTTTTGCCTTTTCTTTTTCTTCATGCTCTTTTTGTTCTTTATTTTTTTCCAAATTTTTTTCTTCCGCCATTTTATCTGCCAGCAGCTTTTTCTATTTTACCTTTACAAAGCCATTTTAAAGGTTGATTGTTAACAGCAATCACTTTCCATTTAATTTCTGGAATATCTCCTTTTGATTTGCCCATTCTACCGCCAATTCCTTCAACAAGGACTTCGTCATGCTCGTTAATGAAGGTAATTGCATGATTGCCAGGACAGAAAGCAGTTATTTGCTTGCCGTTTTTGCTTAATTGTATTCTAACAGCTTTTCTCATAGCAGAATTTGGCTGTTTTGCTTCTAATTGTCTTTTTTCCAACACAATGCCTCTGGCTTGGGGTGCGCCTTCAAGCGGATCGACACGTTCTTTTAACCTTAACACTTTTTTAACATACCACTTATTGTTCCATCTATATTTAGCTCTACGTTCCTTTACTTTTTTCCCAGCAAATAGTCCGCGACCTTTCTTTGACATATTATCTCGCTTAAAAATTTACTTTATAAATGTATCGCAAAGAAGAACTAAGTTAAGTGAGTGTAGCTGAATTTATTTCTGCCCCATTATAATATATTTTTACTGTTTGTAAATTGCCCTCATAATCAAAGCTTCCTTTATAGTTTACCACTTCTATTACTTGGATACACATTTTATCGCTAGACACTGCTTTGATTGTAATATCTACTTCATTATTTTTTATTTTATAATCAGCAAATAATTTGTGACATGGTGTTGGTTTTTCTAAACTACCTTCAAACCAAACTCTATTTCTCGACTTAGAAAAATATATGTGCGCTTCTGTTACATTTACATTTTTAGATTCGTTAAATTCAAAATTATGTATTATAACTTTCTGCTCTTGACTTTGCTTTCCAATTTTTTCTACACAAAAAAATCCAACCGCAATAATTAAAACAGCGATCGCCGCAGCAAATAAAACATTTTTTATTTTTATTTTCATTTTTAATTGTTTTTTAATTTTTAATCTTTTAATTTTGTTTAATTGTTTTAATTTATTTTAATAAAATTCAATTTAAAAACTTTTACATGTAAAAAGTAAAGAGCTTTAAAAAAGCCAAAAAGCTTTAAAAAATATAGAGGCGGAAAGATTTGAAAAAGCTATTTCAGGAAACGTTATAAATAAATATTTCATGATCATATTTATCTTTTATTTCTTTTTCCAAATTTAATCGATTATTTGTATCGAGAATTGTTTTGTTAAAGTATGTGCCCATTTGGTTATCATAAATAATATAATCAGGGTCATATAAATTTATTAGTTCTGTAATGTTTTCACTCCACAAGCATGCAACTTTGGCGTTGAAATAATAGCCATACCATGGCCAAACATTGCTGACTATAGATGAATTAGATGAAATGTTTTTTTCTTTCAAATAGTCAATAGATTGAATGAGTGCACCATTTCTTTCATAATCAATTATTTTTGCAAAAGTATATATCGTTCCCACAAAAAGCACAAGGGCGTTTAATATAACAAAGACGCTTATGGTTTTCTTTATTACTGTTTTGTTTATTCTTTGTTTAAGCCAGAAAAAGCCATCAAATGCAATTAGATATAAAAATGGCAAGAATGCAAAATAATATCTCGCATCTTTTAATTTAACAAAACAAAGATAGTAAACAAATGAAAGAATAACATAAGTGAGAATAAGCAAAGCCAAGGGTCTCCGATTTTCATTTTCTAATGCCTTTTTTAGCAAGGAATAGATGCCAAGAGGCAGCAAAATTACAAAGAGACCCATAGACATAAATAGATTTTTTATCTGCTTTATTATTGGTTCATAAAGTGTCCATTTCTCAACTACAGAATATTGCTCTTTTAAGTCCCAGATAGGGTTTTGATAATGAATTTGATTATATGCTAACCAAGGGATTAATGCTAAAACAAAAAATACCGAGAATATGAGAAGAACTTTATATTTTTTCTTGAAAATGGAATAAATGCCCGCAGAAAGAGGGAATAATGCGAGTGGGAACCTAGATAAAAATGCAAGCGCAGCCATAATTCCAGCAAAAGCAATAAACACCATTCCTATTTTTTTGCTTTTTGATTTTTCATTCTCCAAAAGACAGTAAAAAGAAACAACCGTAAAAAACAAAGCAGGAATATCAGCGTAAACCCTAAAACCCCAAAAAATAACAAGGGGTGAAAGAGCAAAACATAACGTCGTTAAAAATGCTTTTTTTACTGTAAAATATTCTCTTGAAATAAGGTAAGTAAAAAAAACTGTAGCAATGCTTAACAAAATAATAAAAATTTTAGCAGCAAAAAGACTTTCACCCCGAATCCAAATAAGAGCTATAAGCCATTCGAGCAGTGGAAACCTAAAATCTTCTGTAAAGTTGCTTTCTGAAACATGACTTCTTGCATTTCCAAGGTAGACATTTTCATCCCACAACAATAAAGGACTTAACCAATTCAAAATTAAAAATAAAATCAATAGAAAAAGCAACAAAAATGTTAAAGCAATTATCTCAAATTTTTTGTCTTTTTCCATTTCCATACCCACCACACGCTAGCGAGATAGCCAGCAATAGTAGCTAGAGCTATTCCAAAAAGATTGGAAAGCAAATAATGCATGCCCAAAGTTGTTAACAAGAAAAGCATTCCAAAATTAATAGCTAAAGTTGCTATCCTTGCTACATTGAATTTAATCAATCTTTTTATGAAATTTCCTTTTCTACAGTCTCTAAAAGTCCACACATCATTTAAAATAAAATTTGATAAAATTGATGTCTCGATTGCAATAATACTTGAAACAAGATAAAAAAGGCCCACAAACTCGGTAAGAAGCCAAAGCAAGCCTTCATTCACAGCAATGCCGCTTGCTCCTACAATCAAAAATTTACCCATCCTTGCAAGCTCTTTTTTACCAAGTCGTAAGGCGTATAACAATCCAGCCCACATATTTCTGATGCTAAGCACTTTAGTTTTACCAGCTTTTCTTGATTTGAATTGATATGGCAGTTCTACTACTTTCTTTACTTTTCCCCTAACCAAAAGTTCTGGTAACAACCTTATGGCATTCGTGTCAATGCTGTTAACATCTACAATTTCTTTCTTAAAAACAATAAAGTTAGCCAAAGGATCTTTAACTATCCTTGTTTTTGGAACAAATAAATGCAAAATAAAAACTCCTGTCTTTGAAACAAACTTTCTGTATAGACTAAGAGACGAGCTTGCGCCCTTGACATAGCGAGAAGCTATAGCAATGTCATTTCCTTTTTCAATTTCTTTTAACAACTCTGGTAGCATTTCAGGTGGATGCTGTAGATCAGCATCCATCACTGCAATAAGTTTTCCTTTCGATAATTTTATACCATCTAGAATGGCACTAGTAAGTCCTCTCTTAGCTTTTCTTTTATGAACCTTTACGGGATAACCTTTGCTTTTAGCTACTTTAAGTGCCAGGGCAGCAGTTGCGTCTGTGCCATCATCAACTACAATTATTTCATGTTCGTAATTTAGTCCTTTTAAAGAAAGCTCTATTTTGTTTAGAAGTTCAACTATATTTTCTTCTTCATTATATGTGGGAATGATTATTGAAAGTTTCATTGTAGCATTTAGTTTTAGTCAAAACTCGATAGTTTAAAAATCTTGCACTTTTTTCAGCCTTTCACATCTCTTTTTAATTTAGCTTTAGTTTAGCTTTTTGGCTTTAGCAATCTTACTTTTTTAAGATTTTTTATTACAAAAAAATTTTTAAACAAATTTTTAAAAAAGTTATATAGTTTATATAGAATCGGCAATAGCTGCAATGCTTGAATAGATGCAGCTTGCAAGATGCCCGCGTAGTCTAGTGGTTAGGATAGAGCCCTGTCACGGCTCAGACCCGAGTTCGAATCTCGGCGCGGGCGCCTAATTTCATGCAAAATGCAAAACGATAAAGATGAAATAGACGAAATTAGTTTTATTTTAACATCAATATGTTGCTGTCACTACTTTGATAGAAAAGTTTATAAACCAATATTCTAAGCGAAAATTAATGCTAAAGCTCTCCCCATTCTTGTGGTGGACAAACACAAGCAAATAAGCCCCCCGGGCAAAGGCGCCTCCAAAATGGTTGAAGAAATTAAAGAGCCAAAAAAAATCGACGTTCTCAAGCATTTTTTAGTACCCGAACATCAAATCTTAACAAAAGAAGAAGTTCAAGCGCTTTTAGAACGTTATAACATTTCGCCGCTGCAACTTCCCGTACTGCTTTCTTCAGACCCAATCGCAAAAGCCATTGGTGCAAAACCAGGAGACATAGTTAAAATAATACGAAAAAGCCCAACAGGTAAATACCCTTATTATAGGAGGGTAGCATGAATGCTAAAGATATAAATGAAAATAAAGATATGAATGCAAATACAAATGCAAATATAAGTGCAAATACAAATGCAATTTTATCTAAAGAAGTACAAAAACTTCTTGTAAAAAAATATTTAGAAGAAAGCAACTTCGTACAAGCAAACATAGAAAGTTTCAACGATTTTGTGGAATGGAGACTTCAAGCATTAATAGATGAAATTGGTGAAGCAATACCATCCGTTGTGCCGGCCGAAACAGAAGAAGTAAAAATTGTTTTTGGCAAAATACGAGTAGAAAAGCCAGTATTTTTAGAAGCTGATGGAACAAAATGGAAACTTTTGCCATCAGAAGCGAGACTTAGAGATCTAACATATGCTGCACCAGTCTATTTAGAAACTTCTCTTATAATAGATGGTAAAGAAAGAGAGCGAGCAGAAGTTCCAATTTGCGAATTACCAATTATGTTGAAGTCAAAGTATTGCTATTTGCACGGCTTAAGCAAGGAAGAGTTAATCGCTGCTGGTGAAGATCCATACGATCCTGGAGGTTATTTTATTGTTAATGGTACAGAAAGAGTTTTAGTATTAATTGAAGACTTAGCACCAAATACAATTTTTGTGCAAAAAGAACGTGCTGGCCCAATAACACATTCTGCAAGCGTATACAGCGCATCAGAACTTTATAGAGTACCTCATACTTTGGAAAGAAATAAAGAAGGCGAGCTTTTGTTGACTTTTGGTACAAATACTAGAATACCTCTTATTTTAATTTTGAAAGCTCTTGGTTTAGTGAAAGATGCAGACATAGCAGCAGAAATCGGTGTCGAGGATAATGATATTTATGTAAATTTGATGGAATTTGTTGAAAAAAGAACTAAAGAAGCCGCACTTGATACGATTGGTGAAGAAATGGGCATGTCTATGCCAAAAGAACAAAGGATCGAACGCGTACAAAGCATACTTGACGGTTTTTTACTTCCCCACATTGGGCTTACACCAGAAGCTAGGCTTAAGAAAGCTAAATATCTTTGCAGAGTGGCGAAAAAACTTTTGCTTTGTAAACAAGGCAAAATTAGAAAAGATGATAAAGATCATTTGCAAAACAAGCGAGTGAGATTAGCAGGAGATCTTTTGGAAGATTTATTTAGACAAAATTTAAGAGCTTTTGTTAATGATGTGCTTTACATTTTCCAAAGAAGTGTAAGGCGAGGTAAAATTTTACCCCTAACTTCACTCATAAGAGCAAAATTTTTGTCTGATAAAGTAAGATCTGCACTCGCAACAGGCAACTGGACAGCTTCAAGGCAAGGCGTGTCTCAAAGATTAGACAGAGAGAACGCACTAGCCGCGCTTTCACACTTACAAAGAGTTGCTTCGCCGCTTGAAGCACAACGAGAATCTTTCGAAGCAAGAACTCTCCACGGCACGCACTTTGGAAGGCTTTGCGCACTTGAGTCGCCAGAAGGAAAGCACATAGGTTTGAGAAAAAACCTTGCACTTTTAGCATTTATTTCACCCCAGCCACAAAAAGAAGAAATGGAAGCAAATTTGCAAATAATTAAACAATTAGGCTTAAAACCAGTGGAGGATTAAAGTAAAATGTCTGATGTATTTTTTAATGGCAAATTCGTTGGAATCGTTGAAAATGGTGCAGAATTTGCAAAGAAGCTAATAGAAGAAAGAAGAAAAGGAAAGCTTTCAAAATATTTATCAGTCCAATACAGAAAAACTTTAGACACAGTTTATTTAGCACTCGATGGTGGAAGAATTCTTAGGCCGTTAATTGTTGTTAAAGATGGCAAGCCGTTGCTAACAGAACAACATATTAAAGCATTACAATCTGGTGAAGCAAGCTGGTCTGATTTAGTTAAAAATGGTATAATAGAGTTTTTAGATGCTGCAGAGGAAGAAAATGCTTATGTTGCACTTTCAGAAGAAGAGCTTACACCAAAACACACTCATTTAGAAATCAACCCAGTAGCAATTTTTGGCATAACAACATCTCTTGTTCCATTCGCAAATTATATTCAATCATCCAAGCTTAATAGAGGTCAAAAAGTCCAAAAGCAAGCAATGGGAGGTATAAAAACAGATGCTACTGTAAATTTGCTTCACTATCCCCAAGTTCCAATAGTTCAAACTTTCACACAAGAACTTATTGGGCGAGAGCATGCAGCTGGCCAGAATGTAGTTATGGCTATAATAAATTATGATGGCTATGGCATGTCTGATGCTCTTTTAATAAATGCCGGCTCGCTACAGCGAGGTTTAGGCAGAAGCACATATTTTAGAACGTATACAACTGAAAAGCTAAGATATCCAGGTGGCCAAATTGATGAAATTGGCATACCTGGAAAAGATGTACAAGGCTATACTGTTGAGCATGATTATAGGCATTTAGAGCAAGATGGTTTGGCTCGCGTAGGCGCTGAAGTTTTTGGTGGAGATGTTATAATAGGAAAAACAAGTCCTCCACGTTTCCTTGGAAAATTGGATGTTTTTAGTTCAGCAGCAAACATCAAAAAAGATACTTCAGAAAGAGTTAGGTATGGAGAAAAAGGCATTGTTAATAAAGTCGTAATTACGGAATCTGAAGAAGGCACACCGCGAATAAAAGTAGAAGTGCGCGAGACGCGCATTCCAGAAGTAGGGGATAAGTGGAGTACGAAACATGGTCAAAAAGGAATATTATCAAGAATTGTACCAGAAGAAGATATGCCATTTACATCAACAGGCATAAAACCAGACATAATTTTTTCACCGAACGGCTTGCCAAAGCGAATGACTGTTTCGCATATGCTCGAAGCACTCGCTGGAAAGCTCGGCGCACTAGCAGGCAGGTATGTTGATGGCACTCCTTTTTTGAACGAGCCTGTTTCAGATTTGATAGAAGGTTTGTTAAGGCTTGGTTTCAGAGATGATGGCACTGAAATTTTATATGATGGTAGAACCGGAGAGCGAATTCCTGTAAGAATATTTGTAGGTAATATTTATTACATGAGGCTAAAGCATCAAGTCGCAGACAAAATCCAAACGAGAGCAAGAGGACCCGTAACATTACTAACTAGGCAGCCAACAGAAGGTAAAGCTAAAGAAGGCGGGCTAAGACTTGGCGAAATGGAAGAAGAAGCAATTTTGGCTCACGGAGCTTCTTTACTTTTGAAAGAGCGATTTGATTCTGATAGAGAAGTAGTTTGGGTGTGCGAGAGGTGTGGTGATTTAGCTTTGTTTGATTATTATAAAAACTCTGCATATTGCTTGTGTGGTGAAAAGTCAAAAATCTCACCAATTGAAATGGCTTACGCCTTTAAACTTTTCATCGATGAGCTTAAGTCTTTGCATTTAAGACCAAAAATTATTTTGGAGGATAAATACTAATGGCAGAGCCAATAATTACTAAGAAAATATCTGAAATTGCATTTGGCATAGTATCGCCAGCAATGATAAAAAGAATCGCAACCGTAGCCGTAAGTACGCCTGAACTTTATGATGCAGATGGTTATCCAGTAGAAAAAGGGTTAATGGATCTTTCAATGGGTGTCATAGATCCAGGTTTAAGGTGTAAGGTTTGCGGTGGGCGACTTCGAACGTGCCAAGGACATTTCGGCTACATACAATTAGCTAAACCTATAATACATATTCTTTTTGTCAGCCACATTTATAATCTTTTAAGAGGAACTTGTAAGGCTTGTGGTAGAGTTCTTTTACCTCCAGAGAAAATCGAAACATGGAAAGAAAAAATTAGAGCAGCAAAATCTAAAAATAATATCGATGAGTTAAAAAGAACTGTAAAGATTTGCTTTACACAAATCAGGCGCTCTAAAAAATGTCCTTTTTGCAAAGAGCCTGCACCAGAAATCAAATTCGAAAAACCTTATAGTTTTTTCGAAAACGGTCGAAGACTTTGGCCTACAGAAATAAGAGAAAGATTGGAAAAAATACCTGATGAAGATT
This sequence comes from Candidatus Nanoarchaeia archaeon, assembly GCA_049969975.1. Taxonomy (GTDB): domain Archaea; phylum Nanobdellota; class Nanobdellia; order UBA10117; family UBA10117; genus JAWAPU01. Next base: position 8,333 of record JBMFNW010000003.1, on the reverse strand, counting down.
TAGAGCTGTTTGGTATGTATGGACAAGATGCAAGACCAGAGTGGCTCATTTTAACACACCTTTTAGTTCCACCAATTACAACAAGGCCGTCTATAACTCTTCTAACTGGCGAACGTTCGGAAGACGATCTTACGCACAAACTCTCAGACATTATTAGAGTAAATTTGCGTTTAATGGAAAATATAAATGCTGGCGCTCCAGAAATAATTATTGAAGATCTTTGGGATTTGCTGCAATATCATGTGACAACATATTTTGACAATTCTATTGCGCAAGTACCTGTTGCAAGGCATCGTTCTGGCAGGCCGTTAAAGTCTATTGCTGAAAGGCTTAAAGGTAAAGAAGGCAGGTTTAGACATAATTTGATTGGCAAAAGAGTAAATTTTTGTGCTAGATCTGTTATTACGCCAGATCCGTATTTAAGCATAGATGAAGTTGGCGTGCCAATAGATGTTGCTCGCGAGCTAACAGTTCCAGAAACTGTAACAGAGTGGAATATTAAATGGTTAAAAGATTTGATAAAGAGAGCACCAGAATGGCCCGGTGCAACATACATAATTACGGATGAAGGCAAAAGGAAAAAAATAACAGATGATACAAAAGAACAAATTTTAGCAGAGCTTCAGCCTGGCTGGGTTGTTGAAAGACATTTGTTGCCTGGCGATGTTGTTTTATTCAACAGGCAGCCGAGTCTACACAGATTAAGCTTAATGGCACACTATGTCAAAATTGTTCCAACACGCTCTCTTAGAATTAATCCATGTGTTTGTAGACCATACAATGCAGACTTTGATGGCGATGAAATGAATATTCATGTGCCGCAAACAGAAGAGGCAAGAGCTGAAGCAAAACACTTACTTTCACTCATAAACCATGTCATAACACCACGATATGGTGCAAGCATTATTGGTGTTGTTGAGGATGCACTAATAGGTCTTTATTTACTCACAAAAGAAGGTACATTCTTAAAGAAAGAGCAAGCAGCAGATTTAATCGTTGCCGCAGGTTTAAAGAGCTTGCCAAAGCCTGCCAAAAAAGATGCTTGGTCTGGAAAGCAAATCTTTTCTGCAGTCTTGCCAGAAGATTTTGATTATGAAGGGGCAGGCTTAGTTATTAAAAAAGGACAGCTCATTTCTGGTACTGTATCTGAAAAAGCTCTTGGTCCTGAACAAGGTTATTTGTTACAAGAGATATATTTGCGCTACGGTCCAGAGCGAACAAAGCAAATTTTGAATGCTTTTATTAAATTAGGACTTGAAATGGTACGAAAGTTTCCTTATACTTTCTCTTTCTCAGACTTAAAATTGTCTCAAAAAGCAACTGAAAAAATCAAAGAACTTGTTGCAGAAGGAGAAAAAGAAGTAAAAGCCATACTACGCGATTACAAAGCAAAGAAAATAGTACCTTTGCCGGGAAAGAGCTTGAGAGAAACAGTCGAAGCAAAAATCCTTTACACTTTAAATAAGCTAAGAGCACCAGTAGGTCAAATTGTAGAGAAAGAAGCAACCGAAGGCAACATGCTTGTTTTGATGGCAAGGGCCGGTTTAGCAGGCCTATTTAATCTTGCTCAGATTTCGGGTTTTGTTGGCCAGCAAGCATTACGCGGTAAAAGAATTCATGTTGGATATTTACAAAGACCTCTTAGCTGTTTTAAAAAAGGCGATTTGAGTGCGCGTGCAAGAGGTTTTATAGCAAACAGTTATGGTGGTGGTATGGATCCTGTTGAAATGTGGTGGAATGCTGTAGTTGGGCGTGACTCGCTCATCGATACAGCAGTTCGAACTCCAACATCGGGCTATTTGCAAAGAAGATTGATTAACGCACTGCAAAATTTGAAGTCTGAATATGATGGAACTGTCAGAGACTCTGGAGAAAAAATAATACAATTTGCCTTTGGAGATGATAATATTGATGTTTCCAAATCTCGCGGAGGGGGTATAGAATGACTGAAGAGCTTCGAGAAGATTGGATACAAACAGTATTGCCTGAAGAAGTACAAAAAGCTTTGAGCAAAAAAGCAGAAAAACTTTCTGCTGCAGATAGAGAGAAACTTTTTGCTCAAGCAATGCAGGCATATCTTAATGCTCAAATAGATCCTGGCGAAGCTGTTGGTCTTGTAGCCGCACAATCAATTGGTGAGCCTGGTACACAAATGACTCTTCGAACACACCATTTTGTTGGCGTAGCAGAACTTAATGTAACGCTTGGCTTGCCAAGAATTATAGAGATTTTTGATGCTAGAAAAGAGCCAAAAACACCTTCGATGACTATTTACTTAAAGCGGCCGCACAACAAGAGCAGAGCATCTGCAGAAGCATTTGCAAGGAAAATAAAACAAGTAAATCTATCCGAGCTTGCAAAAGAAATTTCTTTGAACTTTTCAAACTTCACAATTACTGTTGATTTAGAAAAAGAAGAATTAGATGTGCATGGAATTAGTCCGAGTGAAGTAGCAACTGTTCTCCAAAAACAACTTAAGTTAGATGTTCAACTTGATGGAAAAAAATTAATTATTAAGCCAAAAGAACAAAACATTAAAAAAATTTACAGATTGAAAGAAAAGTTAAAAGATGTTGTAGTCGGCGGCGTGAAGGGAATTTCAGATACGCTTCCAATCTACAGAAAATATTTGAAAAGCGATGCAGAAAAAATGTTTAGCCAAGATGTTTTGAAAACATTAACTTATTTAGAGGACACCGAAGAATACGCAGAATATGCAGTACAAACATTTGGTAGCAATTTAAAAGATATTTTAATTTTAGATGAAGTAGATCCTGTTAGAACGACAACAAATAATATTTTAGAGATAGCAAAAGTATTGGGAATAGAAGCTGCTAGAAATGCTATAATAAATGAAGTTATGTATGTTTTACAAGAGCAAGGTATTGATGTAGATTATAGGCACATTGCTCTTGTCGCAGATTTAATGTGTGTTAGTGGAACTGTACAAGGTATAACTAGGCACGGCATTATTTCTCAAAGGCCGTCTGTGCTTGCTCGCGCAGCATTTGAAATACCGCTTAGCCATTTGGTGGATGCTTCGCTGTCTGGGGAACGAGACAAGCTTTCTTCAGTAATTGAAAATATTTTAATAAACCAGCCAGCGCCAATCGGAACAGGTCTTCCAGGCTTATATGTTAAAATGACGAGGGAAAAGAAATAAAATGGAGCAACTAATTAAAGCTTTGGCTGAAAAAAAAGTCTTGCATGGCTTTAGAGAAGTACGACGCGCACTGGTTGCCGGAAATTTGCAGAAAATTTATATTGTGACGAATTGTCTAAGCAAATATAAAATTGAATTAAAAAATTTGGCAAAGCTAGCAGATGTTGAAATTGTAGAGCTACCAATAAATGCAGAACAACTTTCAAGCCAATTAAAACTTGGCTTTAAGCCAACAGTTCTTGGAATAATTAAAACGTAAAAAAGAATCCCAAAAGCAAATGAAATGGAAGTAGTACTTACTAAAAAATATAGCATCAATGCAAACAAATATGTTTTAAATTTGTTAGAACTTGTTTGTCCGAAAGGCGATAAAAATAATGTTTATGTAGAATTAGAGAGTAATAAAATTTCTGCTACTAATCCATATAAAGCTCGTATGGAACTTCACTTGCCTGTGAAAATGCAAGAAAGTTACTTTATTACGACATTAAATTATATTGGACAGCCAGAAGTACCCGAACTTTATTCAAGCGAAAACGTTAGACAAGCGCTTTCTTTGAAAAATTATGTATTTGATGTTTGTAAAGTAAAAACAAAAAAACTTTGGCCTAATGAATTCAATGAACTTATTTGTGATGGAATTATAAGAATAGACGATGCTGAATTTAAATGTCCTACTTCTTATCTTGAAAAGCTCATTGAATCTATGCCTTTGTTTGATGATTTATTAACAATTTCTATTGAAAATAAATCTCTAGAAATGCGTTTCGAGAAACCTTGCATAGGAAGATATTTTCTTAAAAATTGTCCTTAAATCTCAAATCTTTATCTAACTTTTAAAAACAAAAGTTAAGAAAACCTTTTAAATTTGAAGCTTTCCTTTTTGAAGCAGAAAGGAGAAAAGGAAAATGGCAAGAGTAGAATACCAAACAATAAAAGCAGAAGAAGTAAAATTTGGGCGAAACTCCTTTATAGAAATTGCCCGTAAAATTGCGAAAACAGAGGAAGGCGAAAACGAATTTGTTGCCATAAGTAAGGGCTTTTTCATGCCTGATGGCACAACAAAGCGTTTTAAACAAAGCATCGCACTTCCAAAAGAACCAGAAATTTTGAAAGAAATTGCACGAATTTTGAGCGAAATTAATTCTTAGTTTTTTCTTAAATTTTAATTTTTTAATTTAATTTTTTGATTGATTGAAAAACAAAAGCTTTTTAAAGCATTTTTTTAAATTTTTAATTATGCAACAAACCTCTGCGAGGGGTGTTGAATAAATGTTACTTCTAAACATAATTATAACAATTGTTAAAAATGCACAAATTATAGCCGAACTTTTAAACAATATAAAAATTATTATTTCTGCTTAAAATTAAATTAAAATTAACTTAAGTTAAATTAACTGCCATCTAACTTAATTACTTTATCTCCAACTTCGGCAAGTCTCTCTTCGTGTGTTACAATAAATAATTGGTTTACTAAAAATTCAGAATGTTTTTCTTGTAATGCCGAAATAAAAGTTTCTATGGCAGCACTATCTAAATTGTGTGTTGGTTCGTCTAAAATTAAAATGTCGAATTCAGAAAGAATTTTGGCAAAAGCCAATCTTAATGTGAGTGCAGCAAGCATCCTTTCGCCGCCAGATGCAAAACCTATTACAGGCATCCATACGCCGTCAGGAGTTCGGAGCTCTAAAGAATAATCTGTTTCATTTGCAGAAAGTCTTATTGAAGACCACTTTTGATAAGGATAAAGCAAAATCCATATTTTTTCCATTAACTCATTTACCGATTGTAGAAGTTCTTTTCTAAGTTGCTCTTGGGCTACGAGTAGTGCACTTCTTAATTGTTGCAAAAATTCTATTTTGGATTGTAATTTTTTAATTTCAAGCTCAATTTTTGCTATGTGCTCTTCTTGTGCTAGTAAATCATTTAGTCTTTTATTTTTTTCTTCAATTATATAATTTATAGAATTAATTCTAGATTTTAGCTCTTCGTATTTTGAAATTAAATTTTTGTACTCTTCTTCAGCCTCTTCTAATCTTTGCTTTGAAGGCTTTTGGCTCAATTTTTGATTTATTTCTTCCAATCTTTTCAAATTTTGCTCTTTTTGCACTTGTAAATCTGCTAAACGCAAAAGTTCTCCCAACTCAATTAGTTTAACTCTAAGCTCAGATAGCTTTGTTTCAAGTTCTTTTAATTGTGCTTCTACTTGATTTTTTTTCTCAGCAAGCTCTTCTTTAATTTTACTTAAAGATTCGTATCTTTTTTGGAGCTCAGCTTTTTGTTTTAAAAGATCTTCTTTTTTACTTAACTCGCGCATCAATTCTTTACTTTTTTCGGCTGCATTGCTAAATTCTTCATATTTATTTTCTAATTCTTGCTTTTCTTTTCTTATTGCTTCTAGCGTATTGGCTAGTTTTAATAAATTGTCTTCTATTGCTGCAATAAGTTGTTTTTTTGTACCTTCTTCTAAGGCTCTAAGACAAACAGGACAAACACCAGTAGCAGATTTTAGTTCTTCTAAATGTTTTTTTGCTAACTTTATTTCAGACTCTTTAGAAGCTAATTCCATGTCACAATTTTTAATATCATTTCGTAGCTTTTCTAATTCTGCACCAAGATCTTGCACTCCAATACTTTTGTTTAGTTTTTCAAGTTCGTCAGCAGCAATAGCTATTTGTTCAAGTAATAATTCTGTATCTGCAAGTTTGCTTTCAACAAAGCCAAGCTCTTTTTCTGAATTAATGCTTTGAGCAAATATGTCATTTCTTATCTTATTTATATTTATTTTTTGGCTTTCGATTAAGTCTAATTCACTTTGTAATGCATTTCTTTGTTCAATAAGTTCATTTTTTTGTAAATTTTCTTTTCCACTTAATTTCAAATTTATTTCATTTGTTTGAGAAACCAAAACATTTTTTTCAGCTTCGAGTCTTTCAAATGCTTCAAATTCGAGCTTAAGATTTTTTAATTTCGTTTCGGTGTTTTGTTTTTTTAAGCTTATTTCTGCATATTCCTTTACAAGCCCTTCTTTTTCAGCTTTAATTTTTTCAATTTCTTTTTCTAAAAAGTAGCGTTCTTGTTTTATTTTATCAATAGGTATTGCCTCTAAATGTTTCACATTTTCATCCTTTTTAATCATCAAATTATTTATTAGTTTGACACAAGATTTTCTAGCAGATTCGTATTTATCTAAGGACATTAATTCATCGAGTCTAGTTTTTCTATCTTGCGGCGTTAGTTGTAAGAATAAATCAATTTCATTTTGTTTAGCATATACAGTTCTTAGAAATACATCTTCATCTAATTTTAATTGATTTTTTAAGAAAGCATTAACTTGCGTAGAATTTGTGCCGGCAAGCAGCACGCCGTCTCCATCTCGTACTGTGGCTTCTGTTTTGTTTTGACTTAGAATTCTTGTTATTATGAATTTTTTTTCACCGTTTGTTAGTTCCAACTCAATTTTTGCAGGCCCCATCGAATTTCTTTTTATAAGTTCTATTGTTTTTACTTCATGTTTTTTAATTTCTGGTATTGAGCCAAATAAAGCATAACAAATACCTTGAAAAATTGAAGATTTGCCACTACCCATTGGGCCAATAAGCACATTTATTCCTTTTGTAAATGTTAGCTCTGTTTTTGAGTGCGATTTCCAATTCCAAAGAGCGATTTTATTGATCATTTTCTAAAAGTTGTTCGGCTTTTTCTAATTCTTCTTCAGCCAAAAAATTAAACAAATTTTCTAATTTAGTAATAGATATTTGATTTGGCAAATTTTTTCTTATCAACTCTAAGCCGAATTGTTCTATTGATAATTTTTTATCTTTTAGTTCACGCAATAAACTCGCTTTTTCTTCACCTTCTTCAGAAGTCAAATCGGTTTTGTCTATTTCTAATATCGCTTTCTGTGAAAAATCTTTGTATATTTGTGAAAAATTCAGATCTGCTGTTGTAAAACCTTTCGAAAGCTTTCCTTTTAGTTTAACTTTTATTATTGGTATTTCTTGATTATTTTCTGAACTATTTTGAATTGAAAGAATTTTTTCTATTGTTTCGTATATTATATTTTGCACTTCAGCAGGTTTTTTGTTTTCAACTTCAATTGTGCAATAATGTGCTGGTCTTGTTTTAATTTTTTTAAAAGTATAGCTTTGAAGTGTTTTGTTTGGCGGTAAATCTAATATAAAAAATCCTTTTTCTGAACGCGCCTCTTTTTGACTAAGTTGTGTTATTATTGTGGAGCCGGGAATTAATATTGGGAATGTATTTTTAGGATGCTCATCTTCGTAACGCCAATGAAAATGGCCGGCCAAATAATAGTCAAATCCATCTGGCAAATCATTAAATGAAATTGCATTACTTTCTATTGGCATAAGTTCTGCCAAATTTTGATGTATTAATAAAATATTATAGCAGCCATTAAAAGGTATTGGGCTCCAAGCCTTTAAAGCATCTTTAGCATAATCTTCAGGCACGCCGGAGAGGCCATGTATGCCGATTTTTTCATAGCCAACTTCAACAAGAATTGATTCTGCATGAAGTAAGTAAATCAAGCCTGCTTTTTCTAAAATTTGTGCTGGATTCAAAGCATCTGCGTGCCTTCTCTCATGTGTTCCCCAAATCCCTATTATAGGGCATATTAGTTGTTTTTCTTCTATTTTTTTCTTTTCTTTATCGATTTTTTGGAGGAGCAAAACTTTTTTTAGTTCTTTATTAACTTTGACAAAAAGATCTATTGCTTGGCCTATGATTTCTTGTTTTGGTGTTTTCTCATGAAATATATCTCCTCCTATAAGTATAAGATCTGGTTTTTCTTTTAACGCAAGATTGAATGCTTGTTCGGCATTTGCAAAACTTTCCTCGCCATTAAACCCTAAATGTAAGTCTGATATAAATGCTATTTTCATGAAATAAATTTTGCAGAAAGGCTTATAATTTTTACCTTAATTTTATCTCACAATTGCTTCTAAAATTGCTAAATAGAGTCATAAGCTTTAAAAATATAATAATCCAATACTATGAAGTAATGGCCACTAAGAAATTTAAAATTAAAATTTCGCCAAGCATAATAGTTTTGCTTTTGCTTGTGTTGATTGTAATGATTTCGTACAGCTTTCATTGGGTTCCTTTTGGTGCATTCAGTGCAAATCAACAAATTTGGGAAAACAAGCTT
>JBMFNW010000002.1:0-59642 GCA_049969975.1 Candidatus Nanoarchaeia archaeon | reverse complement strand
AATATTATTAAAATAAATATTTAAATCTTTTGTTATCCACCACTTAAAAGGTATAACAAATGCAAAGAGTGCTTAATCTTTGGAATCAAATTTTTAGCAAGCCAGCCCTGCAATTCACACCGAATTTCTCGAACTTAAGCTGGAATGTGTCCTTCCTAAATTATTGGCTTTTAGCTTAAAATGTGAAATAACATATTGCATTTTCTTCCAAAAATGCGACAGGCTCTTTTGTAAGCTCGCAACCATCACTATAATACTAGTTCAAAACCAGTACGAGCTAATTTTAGAACTTTTTTGCAGAAGCTTCTCCTTCTTCCTCAACAAAAATAAGTTCCCTCCTCTTTCATGCATAGATGGGCTAAATGGCTAATTCACTTTCGTATTTTACTTATATTTTACGTCAACCCAAGAGCAGTTGTAACTTCTGAAGCTGGCGTTTCTGGTTTAAGCTTTATATATGCTTTTTTACTGCCGTCGCGAAGAATTGTAGTGTTTACAGATTTTACTTTAACATTGAAAGCTTTCTCAACAGCCCATTTTATAGCTGCTTTTGTTGCTTTTGGGTCAACAATAAATATTAATTTATTTTCTGCTTCCATTTGCCGAACTGCTTTTTCTGTCGAGAGAGGATATTTCAAAATTTTATATGGACTTATTTCCATTTTACTCGAACAAAGCCTCCTTTTCTAACAATTTCAAAGCAGGCAAAGTCCAAATTGTAAGGCGTGCAGGCTGCGCACCGGGAGCCAGCAAAGCAGCATTTAAATTTCTGACTTCACAAACATCAACGCCAACTAAATTTCTTGCAGCAATTTCAAGTTTGCATGGTTTTGAAACAATAATTAGCGGACCTACTTTTGTTTTGTACTTTCTTCCTCTTAATTTGCCTTTTCCAGCTCTTATTTTTTTCTCTTTGGTTCTTTTAAGTTCGGCAGAAAGACCTAATTTTTTTAACAATTTATAAATTTCAGTTGTCTTAGAAAGTTCTTCTGCTCGCTCTTCAATAACGAGTGGAAGAGGTAAATCAGGCTCTATTTTGTGAATTTTTGAAACATATTCATGCAAAACAGTAGCAGCAAGTGCAGATCGAATTGCTTTTTTCTTTTCTTTTTTATTTATCTTTTCCCAAAAAACTTTTTCTACTTTTGGTGGGAAAGCTTTAATACCTTTAACAGTTTGCGCGCCACGAGCACCAACCCAGCCAAATTGCTCCCCCCTAGACCAAAGAGCTTTTCTTGCAACTCTAGAAATTCCTTTGCTGTATGTTGTGCCAAACTTTCTTCTTCTTTTTGGCCAAGCTTTACCTTGACGTTTTCCAGCCATTGGATCTGTACCGTAAGGCTGATGTTGATTCGAAAGAACTGCAAGTGCTGCTCTTTTAATTAAATCTGGCCTTAGCTCTTCAGAAAACTGCCTTGGAAGTTCTACTTCAGAAATCTTTTCTCCTGTAACCGAAAATACAGGCACTTTCATTTTAACCTTGTTGCGATTTTGTTGAAATGTGGACTATTTCAGGTGCTTGTTCAGGCAATTTATTTTTTCTTATTGGAAATGTAAGAATGATTGTTCTCTTTTTTGGGCCGGGCACCGAGCCGGCAAGCAATACGTACGTATTTTTAACTAAACCGTAGCGTATAAAGCCAGATATTGGATTTGGATTAATTTCTTTTGGCATTGCAATTTTTAATATTTGTTTGTTGTATTCTGTTCTAGTGTTGTAACCAAACTGTCCAGGTTGTGCAATCCACCAACCTGTAACTGCAGGCGTTATTGGGCCCATCGTGCCTCGATGTCTCCGACCAAATTCTGCTTTGTGGCTTGCCAACTTTATTCCAAATCTTTTAATATCGCCTTCAAATCCTTTCCCTTTTGTTACGGCATGAACATCAACATATTGCCCTGGTTTAAAAATTTCTGTTATTGGTACTTGTTTTCCAAAAATAGAAATTGCATAGTTAAATTGTTGCTCAACAGAACCGCCAATAGGTATTTCTAAAATTTCTGGCTTCTTTTTCCCAAGCCCACTTTCAGCCGGATTTGTATGAATTAAAACTCTTACTTCACTCGATTTTGGTAAAAGTTCTTTAAGTTTTTCAACAGTCCATTTTTGCTTTTTTGGCAATTTTATTTTTCTTGCCAAATTTTTATCAAGTTTCTCTGCCCAAACTTCACCAAGCACTTTTAATCCGTATGTTGTTTTGCCGTAAAGCCTTATACCAAAAACGGTTAATGGAGGACACTCTAAAACTGTTGCAGGCGTGTGCACTTCTTCTCCTTTTGTTGGAGATTTTGGTCTATTATCAATAAATATTACAGAAGTCATTCCTGCTTTATATCCCAAAAAGCCTAAAAGTTTTGGTTCGTCAATTCTTGCAAAATTCGGGGCTGGATAAATTCGTTTAGCTCTTTTTCTAGGCCAAAATCCAAGACTTCCTCTTCTCGGTCTCTTTCTTTTTATATGCCCCATAGTGCAAAATCAATTAAATGATTTTAAAAGGTTTCTGTCTATTTTTTCTCGAATACTTTTACAGAATTTTTTACAGAATTTTTCTCCATTTTTACAGAACTAAAATAATTTGGTAAGAAAACCAAACCTTTAAATCCATTCAAATTTATACTCCTGCCGTCGCAGAGATTAATTGTGCTAACATTTCCATTTGTATAAAAAGAAACAACTCTTCCATCATAACAAATTTTTAACTCGTTACAAAAAGGAATTTCGTCTTTTGAATTTGCAAAACAAAATTTGTAATTTCGAATTGCTTTATTTATTAAATCATACTCTTTCTTTTTATCTTTTTCACTTTTATCTTTTTCAAGCAAATTAAAATATTCATTTAAAAAATCTGGGTCAGAAAAACCTATTTTTTTAAGCGGTAAAATTCCATCTTTCAAACAAATATCTGAACCGCGTGCATAAATTTCTGCAACTGGTTTTTCTCCTTCTTTTATTTCTTCAGGTATGCATGCAAGCCAAATACCGCCAAAATTTCTATGATAAATATCAAACAAATGCTTTGCATTTTTTAGCACCATAGATTCGATTAAGTTTTTATAAAGTTCATAAAAATACTCTTTTTCTTTTTCAGGTATGTGAAAAATTTTCAAAATTTTACCGGGCTTCCAAACTAAATTCTCTAAGCTTTGCTTACTTCTTTCTTTAATTTCACTAAGTAATTTTTCTGCTTCTCCATAAACTTCATTAAAATTATTTTTAAAATTATTTAGCAAAGTTTTACCTTCATCAGTTAAACGATAACAATACTGTGGCTTTGACTTGCTTAAAAGCTCTTTTTCTTCTAGTGAAAGTTCAATTCCAGATTTAAGTGTTGTATCAAGTTGCTCAAATTCTTTCTGAGCTTTTTGTTTCTCTCCAGACAAATCAGACAAATAATTCACTAATTGCTCAAAATTTTTTTCAAAATTCTTTAAACACTTGTGTGGCTCTTTATTTCTTTTTTTCTTTTCTTTTATACTTTTATATTCTTCAAACTTTGAAATTTCTTTTTCTTCTACAAGTTTTTGTCTTTCCAATTCTTTTAGACAAGTGTAGACATCATGAATATTAATACTTGCGTAATGACTAATTGTATGTGCTGTTACGAAATTTACTCCATCTAAATTATTCGTCAAATAATTCATAACAAAAGGTATGGTAAAATAAAGTCTAAAAAAAGTAATATCGTTATCTAAATATTTATCTTTTCTTTCAAAAGCTAAGTTTAGAGTTTTGTTTTGGACACAAATTTCACATTTTTTAAAAGCATCTAGTTTTTCTTTCCAACCATCGAGATAAGCAGAAAGCTCTAAAACAGTTTTAAAATCTATGCGCTCGGTTTCTTTATTTTGAAATCTTTTTAGTTTTTCCTCTAAGTCCATTTCAATTATATAGCATACAAATTCTTTTAAATACTGTGTTTTAAACTATATAACACAATCGAGTATAATTAAGTTACCGGCCAGCTCGGCAACTGGCCGGTCATAGGAGGCACATGGCTACTGGCCACTTAAGAACTTGCCGAGTATGAGTTTTTCTTCCTTTGTCCAATGAGTTTCAAAAGGTGGATAAATATCTAATTTAGCTAATTTTTTTGAAAAATCAATAAGCCTCATCATACCTTTTGCCATTATTGGAACTTTTAATTTAGACTTAACGATTTTTTTAAGTATGCTAAAGTATTGCTTTGCTTCCTTTTCATTCATTAAATTAAAGCTTTGCACACCGCGTAATGTCTTGCCACCCATAAGTAATAAATGGTTTTTTTACTATATAAACTTTTCGATATTATAGATAATTCTGTTTTAAATACAACTCATCCCTTTACATTCCCTATTGGCTTCAAAGCAACGATTTTTTTGCTCACACCAGCAATTTCCATAGTATCGACAACTTCCGAAATATCTTTGTAAGCAAAACCAGCTTCTTCGGCAAGACCTGCCATAGATACAGATCTAACATAAATGCCATGCTCTTGCATTGCTTTTTGGAGTTCTGTTCCTCGGACTTTCTTTTTTGCAGCTGTTCTCGACATTGTCCTACCAGAACCGTGCATAGTGCTACCAAATGTAAGTTTCATAGCTTGCTCTGTACCAAGACATAAGTAAGAGCCAGTCTCCATACTTCCACCAACTATAACTGGCTGGCCAATATTTCTGTAAATTGGCGCTAGCTCTTTTCTACCAGGCCCAAAACATCTAGTTGCACCTTTTCTATGCACTATGAGCTCTTTTTTGCTTCCATTAAATCTATGCTCTTCAATCTTTGCAATGTTATGTGCTACATCATAAATAACATGCATGCCTAACTTTTCAGCACTTGTTCCAAAAACTTTTTCAAAAGCTTCCCTAATTCTGTGCGTAATTAGTTGTCTGTTTCCAAAACCATAGTTTGCTGCACATTTCATTGCTGCAAAATAATCTTGAGCTTCCTTTGTTTTGAAAGGTGCACAAGCCAATTCAATGTCTCTAACTTTTATTCCCCATTCAGGCATTTTTCGTCTAAATATATTTACATAATCAGTACAAATTTGATGGCCAAAACCTCTACTTCCACAATGCACCATTACAACAACTTGGTCTGGAAAAATGCCAAATTTCTCAGCCAATTTAGCATCAAAAATATTTTCTGGCAGAACACGCTGAATTTCTAAATAATGATTTCCGCTTCCAAGAGTTCCAAGCTCTGGTGCTCCTCTAGAAATTGCTTTTTGTGAAATTTTACTTGGATCTGCCCCTGGAAGTGCACCGAAATCTTCTATGCGCTCTTTATCTTCTGGCCAACCATATCCGTTTTTAATACACCAATCTGCTCCTTCTACCATTACTTCTTTGTGTTGCTGTGGAGTTAGTTTAATAAAGCCATGAGCACCAACGCCTGCGGGCACCATTTCGAAAAGAGTATCGACAAGTTCTTTTAACTTCGGCTTAACTTCTGCATAAGTAAGATTTGTTCTTATTAGACGCATGCCACAATTAATATCGTAGCCAATGCCACCAGGACTTATTATGCCTTTTTCTAAATCAAATGCAGCCACGCCGCCTATCGGGTAACCGTAACCCCAATGGGCATCTGGCATCGCCATGGCTGCTTTTTGAATGCCTGGCAAACAAGCAACATTCGTTATTTGTTCAAAAACAGCTAAGTCCATTGCTTCGAGAAGTTTTGGTGTTGCAAAAATCCAAGCAGGCACGAGCATCTTCGGCTCGTCTTTTTTATAATCTGTAGAAATTTCCCAAATAACATCTGAAAGCCTTTTCAAAGGTGGCCGTTCTGTAGGTATTTTAACCATGGTTATCAATTAAATTATCAAACACTTATTGCTTATTTAATATTTATCGATTTTATATTTATTGCTTATTTAAAATTTGAACTTTTAAAATTTAAAACTTTTTAAATAAAATTTATTTTTATAAATTATGCAATACAATGAAGTGGAAAAAGCTGCTATTGAACTTCAGCTGAGAGGTGCAAGTCCAAGAACTGTCAAAACATACACTTATTTCATAAAAAAATATTTTGAATTTTTGAGTGGGCAAGAGCCAAACTCAAATACTGCAAGAGCTTTCTTGGCACATTTGCTAAATGAAAAAAAAGTTTGTATAAAAAGTGTAGCTCTTGCAAAGGCTGCACTAAAATTCTTATTCGAAGATATTTTTAAAAAACCAGTCGACTTACCAAAAAAAATCCAAATACCAAAACATCTTCCTGTAGTTTTAACAAAAGAAGAAGTTTCAAAACTCATTTCTACACCAAAAAATCCAAAACACAAACTTTTACTAGAACTCCTTTACTCAACAGGCATGCGTGTTAGCGAAGTTGTAAATTTAAAAGTAAAAGATTTTGAGCTCGAAAATGGTATTGGCTGGATAAGATCTGGTAAAGGTGCAAAAGATCGCTTTTTTATCATATCTAAAAAACTATTGCCAAAACTTCAGGAGCTCCTAAAAGACAAAAACCCTGAAGAGTTTATATTTACTGGCTTTGGGCCAAAATACAGCGTAAGAACTGTCCAAGCAATAGTACAAAAAGCTGCGGAACAAGCAGGCATAACTAAGAAAGTTTCGCCGCACACACTTAGACATAGTTTTGCTACACATTTACTCGAAGCTGGCGTAGACATAAGAAAAATACAAGAGCTGCTCGGACATGCAGATCTTAGTACAACTCAAATATATACAAAAGTTTCAGCCACCGAATTAAAAAAAATTAAAAGCCCCTTAGATTTATTATAATTATAAAATGATAAATTCATTTGCAAATTTAACAAATTTGCTTACAATACTTTTAAATTCGATTTTATTTATTTTACCTGCATATTTTGCAAACGCTAGCCCAGTTATTTGGGCAAAACTTCTAGGCAAACATAATTTACCAATAGATTTTAACAAAACATGGAACGGCAAGCCAATTTTTGGTCAAGGAAAAACATGGGGAGGATTTGTTGGAGGAGTACTTACAGGAACTTTTGTTGGCCTGCTCCAAAGCAGACTTTTAGCAGGTTTTCTTTTAAGCTTTGGTGCACTGCTTGGAGATTTGGTTGGCTCATTTATTAAAAGAAGACTTGGACTTGCAAGAGGACAAGCTCTACCTGGACTAGATCAACTTGGCTTTGTTGTTTTTGCTGTTCTTTTTTGTGCATTGGTTGAAAAGCCATCAATACCAATGCTCATCATAATTTTTGTATTAACACCGCTAGCTCATTTTGGCACAAATGTACTTGCATACATTTTACATCTTAAAAAAGAATGGTATTAATAAAAAATATTAGACAAGAGATGCTGTGTTGCACAATTAAGCAACAACTTTGAAAATAGGACATGTTGCCTTATAATTCTTTAGGTGTTTAAAAGTCTTTAGGCTTTTTATCGAATAAACAACTCCTTTGGCCAATCTCTTACAGAATTTTGGCTCTGAGGCTTTTCCTAAGTAAAATGAAGGTGGAAAAGGAGGTTTAATGGCTGCTAAGAGAAAAAGACGTAAGGAGTACGAAGATAAAAAGAGATTTGGAAAGAAACTAATAAAAGACTTTGAAGAGAGGAAAGTTTTAATTAACCCTAAATTCCTTGATACCTGGTTAGATGCGCTTAAGGAAATCTGTTAGATCGACAAAGAAGCGCAATATGTACAAAGAAGCAAAAAGAAAATTTTGGACTTATAATCTGCTTTCAAAAGTGGGCTGTATTTGATTTTTTGAAATAAAAATAGAAAGAAATTTGTCAAATTTCTTTAATTATACAACACAGCAAATAATTAGAAAGCTTTTTAAATATTTGTCACTTCTAAGTAAATATGGAAAAAGTCAATATGGAAACTTTGGATGATCTTGTTCAGGCTCTGCAAGCTTACGAGCCTGGTCGGCAAGAGCAAAAGGAATATATAGCCAACTTAACTGAAAAGCTGGATGAAAGTGTAAACTACGGCTATAAGCAGCAAGTAAAAGACACGCTGCTTGAAAAGCTAGGCTATGAAATAGAGCCTGACAAGATTAGAGGCTCTCTATATACAATAGTTGCAAGTATTCTTTACCTGAAAGATCTAGGAGTTAAGAAAATTGATAAAGTTGTTGAAAAACATCCGCAAGTTCTTGCGTATAGTATAGAAAGTATGCAAGACAGAGTTGATTGGCTAAGAGAGCTTGGAGTTAAGAAAATTGATAAAGTTGTTGAACAACTTCCGCAAGTTCTTGCGTGTAATATAGAGGGTATGCAAGACAGAGTTGATTGGCTAAGAGAGCTTGGAGTTGAGGATATTAGTAAATTTGTTGAAAAACGTCCGCAAGTTCTTGGGTGTGATATCCAAAAAATGTTTGACAGATATTCTTATATTACAAATCCTGAAAAAACTCCTTTTAGTATAAAAGATATAGAGCATTTTCCGGCTGCTTTAACCTATTCCTTTGAAAGAAGGATTGTTCCTAGATTTGAGTTTATTAGAGCGAAACAGGGAAGCTTAGATGGCTGGAGCTTGAATAAAATTTTAAAACCAAAAGATACAGACTTTGTTAAAAAGCTTGGGACTAGCCTCGAGGAATATCTCAAATTCATGGAAGAGGTGGCGCGAGAAGCTAAGCGCTACTTGGTTGAGGCTTAAGCATATGAGAAATAAGCCAACTGAGATAATAAATACAAACTACTCAGAAGTTATGAGTGCCCGAAGTGTAAATTTAACATTCATCAAATCCCCTACCCTTTTGAGAGTTTCTACAAAATAATTTATAAGAGAATAAAATTTAAAAGCGTAGATGTGTTTACTTGAGTAAACAAATCTTAAGTAAAAATGTTACTCGTAAGATATGCAGAAATTGGACTAAAAGGTAAAAATAGACATATATTTGAAAGTACGCTAATTCAAAATATTAGGGCAAAATTGGGAAATGTGCAAATTAAAAAAGAGCTTTGCTCAATTTTAATAGAAGGTTGTGACGCGAAAGCATCGCTTTTAAAAGAAATTTTTGGTATTGCTTGGTTTGCTAATGTCGAAATTTTGCCATTAGATATTGCTGTTTTAACTTCAAAAACCATACAAATTTTGACAGAAAAAAACCCCAAAACATTCAAAATTGAAATAAATCGTGCAAATAAAAAATTTCCATTAACATCGATTGAACTTGCAAGACAAATTGGTTCTGCATGTGAGGCCAAAGGATTCAAATTTTCAGCAAAGGACCCTGAACTTAAAATTTTTATTGACATATTAAATGAAAGTGCCCTTATTTACACAGAAAAAATAAATGGCTTGGGAGGTTTACCTGTTGGAGTTTCTGGCAAAATACTTTGTTTGCTATCTGGTGGCATAGATAGTCCTGTGGCTGCGTGGTTAATTGCAAAGCGCGGTGCAAAAGTAGATTTTTTACACTTTTATTCTGTCCGTAGCCTTGATGAAATAAAGAATTCTAAAATTTTAGAATTGTTCGAGCAATTAAAAAAATATACTCAAACAAGCAAACTTTGGCTAGTACCTATTTGGGATTTTCAACTAGCAACATTAGATTTACAAAACTATGAGCTGCAACTTTTTAGACGATTTATGCTTAAAGTTGCAGAAAGCATTGCTAAGAGCCAAAACTACGATGCAATAGTTTTAGGAGATAGTTTAGGACAAGTTGCTTCACAAACAATTTCCAATCTTAAAACAATCGACCGAGGCATAAATATAACAATTTTTAGGCCTCTTATTGGTTTAGACAAAAAAGAAATTGTTGAACTTGCAAAGCGCATAGGCACTTATGAACTTTCGATTAAACCATATCACGATTGCTGTGCACTCGTAGCAAAAAAACCAAAAACAAAAATTGATTTTAAAACCCTTGAACAACTAGAAAATAAAATTAAATTAAGTCAAATAGTAAACTCTTCAGTTGAAAAGGCAAATTGTATAAGCTAAATCGCTAAAATCAATCGATCCAAACTAAAAAGCCAAAAGCTTAAATTCAATAAAAAGAAAAATGTGTAAATGGAAAAAAGGGTGGAAAAAAAGGCACTTAAAGATTTACCACTTCAAGAAATTACTTTAAGAAAATACGAAGAGCCAAAAGGCTTAAGCCAAAGAGAGCTAGCCAAAAAATTTTTACTTTCCATAGGTCTTTTAAATCCCGGTGAGTCGCGAGACATAATTGTAGATATTTTTGTATTGCTGTTAAATGCAAGAAAAGCTAAAAAAATTCTCAAAATAGAAGATTTTGCACAAAACCTTAGCACAATCAAAGGTGCTTCAAAACCAAATTTACGGAGACAACTTAGAAGATTGAAAATGTACAAGCTCGTAGAAAAAGTACCCGAAGGTTACAGAATTACTGAATTTGGCACAATTGAGCAAATTATTAGCAATTACATAAAAGAGTATCTTATAAAGCCTGCAATAGAAAGAATAGAGCAATATGCTGTGCTATTAGATAGAGAAATTTTTGATAAAGAAATTTTTGACTTAACTAAAGAAAATCAAAATCAGCAAAAAAATAACCAAACATAATTCTAATAAAGAATTTGTTTTTATTGGCCCACAAAGCCTGTAATTTGAAATTGGAGCAAAAAAAGCCACGCCTGAAGGATTTAGTGCGTCAGCAAAAAGATGGCTTAAAAAACCAATTGCAAAAGGAAGAAATAAAATTTGTAATTTTGTTACGAGACCGCCAAGGATCAGTAATGCAAGAGGTAACCAAATAGTATGCAACAAGCCTCTGTGCTCTAAAAATTTAAATTTCATATCCAAATCTGGCAAAAAAGTGCCTGCTAGCAATGCAGATGTCCAAAAAACTTTTGTTATAAATGTTCCGCCAACGAATTTAAAAATAAAAGAGCCAAAAAGAAAAGAAAACAATAAGTGAGTTGTGCCCAACATTATTTCAGCATCGCTCCATTCTATGTTTGGTTCTAGCTCTTTCTATGCACTTGCACCAATTCTAAATACTGCTGTTCCGCAATTTGGGCAAACTCCTTTCACAGCAGGCCTATTGCCTGCTTTTCCTTTCATCGTAACATTTACAGGGTTTTTAATCTCTACTTTCTTCTTACATTTAACGCAGTAGCCTTCAACCATTTTACCTCCTTTTATTTATTAAACACTTTAGCCAAAGATTCAAACAAATCTGCAAGTTCTTGGCCTTTCTTAGTCAATGTTACAATTTTTAATCTGCCTTTTTTTTCAAACCGTACAATGTCTAATTTCTCCATTTTCTGTAACAAATGCACGGTGTGGCTGTAGGTACACTTCGAATCTTTGGCTAGCATCGATGGATATTTCTCCTTAGCTAAGCCTTTGCTTAGACAAAAGAGCAAATCTATTGGTTTTTCACGTAAAAATATTTTCGAACATTTAATTTTTGTTGCATTTCCCACAACACTCATGTTAAAATACATAAAAAATAACTTTAAAAACTTGTTGCTTCAGGAAAATAATTAAAAATAAATTAAAAATTAATTTAAAAATAATTAAAAGGCAAAATAAATTTAAAGGGCAAAAATTAAAAGGACAAAAATAATGTCTGAAGTTTGGTTTAAAAAAAGAAAACAAGAGTTCTTTTATCGTAAAGCAAAAAAAGAAAAATTTAGAGCACGCTCAGCTTATAAATTGCTTGAAATACAAAATAAATTTAAAATAATCAAGAAAGACAATATAGTTATTGATTTGGGAGCTGCACCTGGAAGTTGGTCACAAGTTGCTTTAGATTGTGTCGGTAAAAATGGATTAGTAATAGGAGTTGATATTGTACCAATTTCAGATCTCGGGAAAAATTTCGAAGCAGTACTTGGCGATATCTGTGCACAAAGCACGATAAAAAAAGTGAATGAATTATTAGACGGAAAAAAAGCTGATGTTGTGTTATGTGATGCTGCACCCAAATTTTCTGGAATTAAAAGCAAAGATATTGGTTTAGCGTTAAAAATAACAAAATGCGCACTTAACTTTGCACTTTCTGTTTTAAAACAAAATGGCTGTTTTGTAACAAAAGCATTTAGAGGACCTGAATATGGATTTTTTTTACGTGAAATTAGGCAATACTTCAAGCAAGTCAAAGAATTTAAACCAAAAGCATCTTTGAAAGGTTCTGCAGAAATTTATATCATTTGCACAGGCTTTAGACTAAAACAAAAAAGTGAGAAAAGCAGAAAATAAAAGCAAACTGCAAATATCTGCAATGGCTGTTGTTATAGGTATTAAGAAATTATTCGGGTCTTCTTTTCTTTTATAAACCCAAATACCAAAAATTACTGCTAAGAAAAATATTATTAAAACAAGCGAAGCCATCAACATGTAAGAAACTGCAACAATTTTCAAGCATTCAATAATATTTATTTTTGCACCTTGCAAAACTGCAAAAAAAATCGATAATACAGCTAAGTAAAAAGCCATAAATAGTGCAACAGTACTTATTGTTTTAAACTCGTTGCTAAGTTCTAGCGATTGCCACCACTTCTTTTTATTTAATTTTCCAGAGTAAAGAATTGTTGTAAATTTTGAACTTATTATAACGCCAAAATCACCTATGGCATCATTTAGCGCAGGTATTAAAATAAGTAAAGGTATTAAGAAAATAAATTTTGTTTTTAAGGCTTCTAGTCCGATGCCTCCAATTGTGCTCAAAATAGATGCGACTATTAAAATTACTAAACTTTCTCTTAGGATTTTTTTAATTACCCACATATTGCAATTGCAAATAGTAAGCAAACCACGCTAACTATATCTCCTGTAGTTGTAACATAAGGCCCCATCACATTATTTGGATCTATGCCTTTTTTATACAGCCAAAATGTTATTAAAACAGTAAGACTTGATTCGATAAAATTTGAAAGTACTGCTGCAAGAAATGCAATTATGAATAAATTTAACAAAATTTGTCCAAAAACAAACCAAGTAATACAAAAAGCAAATACTGCCAAAATCAACGCTACTAAAATGGCTTCAAAAAATGTTGCTAAGTAATTTTCAATAACATATTTTTGACATAATTTGGGCTTAATCGCACCAATATCAAGTGCTGTACCAAGTCTGGCTGCAAGAGAACCAGAAACATTTCCGCGCATTTCTAAAAAGCCTGGCAAGAGTATAAACATACCTGGAATAAGCAAAATTTTGTCAAGCGAAAGTGCTAAAAAGAAACCTGCCAAAACACCTCCCGTAATTGAAATAATTTCGGCCCAAAAAATTTCTTTAAAATCTTTGTTTGCAAAAGCTCTAGCTTTCCAATGTAATTTAAATAAGGCCATAAAACAAATATCAAATTTCTTTATAAAAGTTTTATTCTAAAATTTTTTTGTTTATTTTTTAATATTCAAGGTTTTACTCTTCAAGTTTTACTCTAAAACTTTATAGTAACCTTTTTTTGGCTCGTAAACATCACCAGTCCTTAAAAGACCAAGAAGTATGGATTTGACATCTTCATCTGATAAATTTACTTCTCTTACTATAGAATCGAACTCTGCACCAAATCCTTTGTCTAATTTTCGAATTGTTGCAAGAATTTTTGCTTGGACAGTTTGCGCTTCTATTTTCATTTGCTCAAGTGCAAGCTGCTCAGGTACAATCGGCTTTGCTTCTTCGGGCTTTGGTGCTAGCATCGGCTCACCAAGTTGAAGTCTATGCAGTAAGAGCCAGTTTGGATCTTTAATAATATAAAAAAACTCTGGCGAAATGTAAACTTCATCTGAATATTGTCTTAATTTTCCAACACACCTCACAAGTGTGCCTAATTCGAGATCGCGAAGTTTAGCAACATCAGGACCGAATGTTTTTGCTCTTATTGTTTCTGTACCATCATCGAGCGTTACTGCACCATAATTGCCATCCTCTGAAATAAATTTATTTACTATTGTTGCTAAAATTGAAACTCTTGAATACTGCTGTGCATTATATTCTACATAAGCTGGTGTCCAACCTTCACTTTTATGATAAATGCCATTGATTATATTTGCTATCCAAGTTTTTTTGGCTGGCGTCCTTTGCTTTGGTTCTGTTTGTTCTATTGGTTCCATTTCTTTTTTATCCAACTTTTGAAACTATTCCCGGCTTTGGTTCGAAAATATCTCCTTTCTTCTTTAAGTTTTCTATAATTTCTTCAGTTTTAGCCCTATCTAGACCTTCTGCAATAGCTTCTTGAATTATATCTTGAACTGGAATTTGTTTGCCGAGCCTCTCGCTCAACATTTCTATAATGCGCCGTACAGTTGCAATTTGTGAGCGTTGTACTGCAGTTATGCCTGTAACAATTCTATCAATATCATATTGCCCAGTTTCAATATCATACGCTACATCTCGCATCGAGCTCTTAAGCAATTCTATGGCTTTAATAGCATCTTTTCTTGTTACTTTGTCTGAGAGCCGCACTCTTGCTGAAGCTTCTGCTAGGCGCACTAAAGCTTCAAGTTGCCTTGCAGATATTGGAATTGCTTTTATTCGAGACTCTTCTTTTGTAGCAGTTCCTCTTAAAGTAACATAAAATTGTTTTATTTCTTCAATTGCGCCTTGCGTAAGTTTTGGAAAACATTTCTGTTTAGCGTATGCAATATATTTTCTAAGCAAATCAGTAGAAATTTCTGGTTTTTTAGAATCTGGAGATTGCGAAAGTTCTAAAATGTGCTGTGCAATTTTTTCATCTTGCTCCACATTTGGTATGTCGCGAATCGGGAAAATCAAATCAAATCTGTTAAGTAGTGTTGGCGGAAGATCTATTTGCTTAGGAATTGGCTCGTAAGGATCAAATCTTCCAAATTTTGGATTTGCGGCTGCCAAAATTGATGTCTCTGCTCTTAGTGTTGCGTGTATGTTTGCTTTGGCTATAGTAATTGTTTGTTGTTCTAATGCTTCATGCATTGCAGAAGTATCTTCTGGAGACATTTTATCTAATTCATCGATTGCACAAAGACCTTTGTTTGCTAAAACAAGAGCTCCAGCTTCTAAAGCCCAGCCCTTAATAAACTCATCTCTAACTACCGAAGCAGTAATGCCTGCTGCGGTTGCACCTTTTCCAGCGACGTATCGTGCGCGCGGGGCAAGTGCAGCAACATACCTTAATAGCTCAGATTTACCAGAGCCAGGATCACCAACTAAAAAAATATGGATGTCGCCTCGCGTTTTAGTCCCATCCTCTCTTACTTTTTTCACACCACCAAAAAGCTGCAGCACTATTGCTTCTTTAATACGCTCATATCCATATATTGATGGTGCTATTGAAGCTATTAATTTTTCATAAATATTTGGCTTTGCTGCAAGCTCTTTAATAAGCCTTTCATCTTCTGGAGATATTTCAATTTCTTCAAATTCGGTTTCTATCGACTCGATATTATTTGCTTCTATACAAAGCTCATATGTTGTTGAAATTCCGCCCGTTTTCAAAGTTATTGGAACTTCTTTAACAACACCAATAATCATAACTTTATTACCAGGGTAATGCTTTTTTTCCAATTTTGGATCTAACAAATCATCCTCTAAAAATACAGCCATTCTTTTTGGCTGTTCTCCTCCTTCAAGAGATTCTGGTGTTTCTTCAACAATCAATCTTTGAACATCTACCAAACGCTTATCAACCATCTTAAATTTTCCTTTACGTCCGCAACTACAAGAAATTGGCTCACGAAACTTGCTACCCGTCTGCTCCACTAAAATTTGTGCACCACAATTAGGGCATGCAAATGTAGCAAATACTATTTTTGGCCTAACATCAGATGCTTGTTTTATCAAGCCTTCAGTTAAAATAACTTGCCCTAAATGCTTGCTTCGAATATCTCGAATTCTAACAAAAGCAGACTTAGGTAAATTTCTAAACCGAACTTTTATTGGATATTTTGCTTCTGGTATTTCAAATTGTTTTATTGCTTCTTCAATATTTTGTAATGTATCTTGAAAGTTCGTTAGTAGTTGCTCTGCTAAATCAATAGCATATTTTGCAAGTTGAGCAAAATCAATGTAAATTGAAGAATAACCTTTTTTAATTCTAGTTAAAAGCTCATTATAATAAAATTTCTCTATGAACGTGCGAAATTTTGAAATTGTTTCATCTGTTAAGCTCGTAGCTGCAGCACCTCCGACCATAAAATGTAAACAAATAGTTGATTTAAATTTTTTCTGCTATTTAACTAAACAATTCCAAACAATTCCAAAAACTCTTTTTCTTTATAGCTAAGCTCCGATGGAACAATTAAGCAATAAGGAGGCTTGCCAAAATCTACTTTAACCAATTCGCTTGCTCTGCCAAATTTAATTAAAGCATTTTCAAAACCAAGCCTAGCACAACCTATTACAAAGCGTTCTTTTGTAAATATGTTTGCTTTTCTTTTTTCATCAATTTTAAACAAAAGCTGAATGGCTTCTGGAATTGTTAAAAATTTACCTTGCTCGGGTTTTAAATCGAGTAAAAACAAAGTATGCGCGCCGATTTTTAAATTATCACATAACGTATCAAAAAAACTTTCTGGTTCAAAGCCTTTCTCAGGAATTGGAATAGATGCTACTTTTCCAAATTTATACAAAGATAACCCCGTTTCTGCAATTGCTGTAAAAATTGATGGCGCATGAATTACTTTTGCAGATATTTTTTTCTTTTTTGCTAAAGCTAAAATTTCTTGATGCGTAGTGGCTGCAAGTGGATCTCCATAAACTAATAGTGCAATGTTTTTTAGGGATGCTTCTTCTAAGAAAAAAGCTTCCTCTTCAACTTCTTTTCTATTTAGTGGTTGAATTGGCTTTCCAATCAATCTTTGAAGTTGAAGTATGCTGAAATCAGATGTTGAAGTATAGCTTTCCAAATAAACTTTTTCACAATTGTTTAAAGCTTCGAGACCTTTCATAGAAATATCTTTCCAGCTTAAACCCAAACCAATCAAATACAACATTTCTTATCTTTGTTATTTTTTTTGTTTAAATTTCTTTATTTTAAGTCTCTTTAAGCACGTTTGCTTTTAGCAGCTGATCTCGCAAAACCCAAACAATTTCTTTAATTTCTTTTTCAGATTTCGCACCAGTTATCACAATTTTTCCTGTTCCAAAAAGCAAGAAAGTTATATGAGAATTTGGTAACTTATAAACAAGTCCTGGAAATTGTTCTGGATCATACTCTGTGTTTTCAAATTTCATAATTATTTCATTTAAGTTAAGTATTCCTCCAACACTACCAGATGCAACCATGTTTTGCACTTCAATGTCTGGCGTTCCTTTAACTTTAAGCCCTATGCTTTCTACTTTTTTAACAATAGCATCGATGGCTGCTTTTGCTTCTTTTAAATTTCGTGTTCCCGTACAAATAATTTTTCCGGAGCTAAATAAAAGTGCGTTTGCTCTTGGCGAATCTAGTTTTAAAATCAAACCAGGAAAAGTTTCGGGATTGTAATCTGCCTTTTCGAGTCTTGCTGCAAGTCTTTCTAAAGGCAGATCTCTGTGCAGCGAAGCTGAAACAACGACGTTTTCTGTCTTGGTGTAAACTTTTGGTTTTTTAGATTTTGCAGAAACTTTTGCCATGTTCCCCATCAAAAAATTTAAAAATAGATTTAAAAACTTTATGCATCTTTATGCATTAATGTTTGAAGCTTTTTCTAATTAATTTTTTAATCGAAGCCAAAACTCGCTGTAAAAGATCTTATGTCTAATTTTTGCTGCCATTTGCATCTATCTACTAAAGCTTTAGATGTAAATAAAATTTCTTTGGCTCCAAGCTTATCTATCAATTCTGCTTTTCTTTGTTCTAAAATGGCTTTTGTGCTTTCAGGTGCACAAATTTTAAGCTCAATTTTATCTTTTTTATTCAATTTGGCTGTTTTTCTTAAAGCTTGTACTGCTCGCACAAATTCTCTAACAAAACCCAATTGTAACATTTCTTTGGTTTCTCTTGTATCTAAATATAATGAATAGTTTCCAAAAAGTCCTCCAACTAAATTTTCTGGCAATTGCTCTTTTATGAGAAAATCTTCATGTTCTAACTCAAATTTTTTACCATTAATTTCTAAAGTCAAATGTCCTTTCTTCTTTAAACTTTCAATTATAGATTCTGGAGATAAACGAGTTAGTGCTGCTACTATCTCTGGTGCATCTTTACCAAACTTTGGCCCAATCTTGCTGAAATCTGCTTTAACATCATGTCTTATACCTTCTATTTTGTGATCCTGTAAAATTTCTAAAATATTTGCTAGTCGCATTAAAAGATTTTTGTGCTTCGTAACAGCATGAAGCAGTTCTTCATTTTCTGTTACAATCGTAATAGACTTAATTGGCCATCTCAAACTTCTTTTAATTTTTTCACGCAAAGCAAGAATATTTGAAAGAACATCTTTTACATAAGCCATTTCAGCTTCTAGCTTTGTGTTTATTAAACTAGTATCTGCAACAGGCCAGCTGGTTAAATGAATTGAAGGCTCTTTTAATTTTAGCTTTTCTCTTAAATTTTGATAGCATGCTTCTGTGATAAAAGGCGCAATTGGTGCAAAAAGTTTTAAGCAGCCAAGCAGTACTTCAGATATTGTATATACTGTTGCAGGTTCTGAGGCTCTTTCTCTCGTTGCTTTAATATATTGCCTGCTAAGTTCTAAAAACAGTTCTTCGATTGCTAATGGAATTTCATTAAATCTATGCGCTTTAAAATATTCTGTCACTTTCAAAATTGTTGAATTTAATCTAGACAGCATATATTTGTCTTCATCTAACAATTGATTTTTTGCCAAATCCAATTCTTTTTTTGTCAAATTCAAAAGATCTAAAAGCTCTAACAAATATAAATGAATGTTCCACAATATTTGAATATTGGCAAACTTTGTTTTTATATCTGCAAAATTATAATTTAAGTCTAAACCAGGATTTGCACCTCCAATTGTATAATACCTAAAAGTATCTGCACCAAATTTTTCTAGAACTTCGTTGGGTGAAATTACATTGCCAAGCGATTTAGACATTTTTCTTCCTAAAGCATCATTAATAAAACCGTGCATGTAAACTGCCTTATATGGACTTATGCCTCTTGCAGCCATAGATAAACACATTAATGAGTTAAACCAGCCACGAATTTGATCTTTTCCTTCAAGTACTAAATCTGCAACAAAGTCTAAATTTGATGTTGTTGCCCAAGGCACAGATCCCGAATCTAACCAAACATCTAGCACATCAGGTATTCGAACAGCATCTCCTTTACATTTAGGACATTTTAATTTAACACGATCTATCCAAGGTCTGTGGAGATCTTTTGGCACTTTACCTTTTAATTCTTTTATCTCACGAGTTGAGCCAATTACAAGCTCCAATCCACATTTTTCACAAATCCAAATTGGTAAAGGCATTCCCCAAAAGCGTTGCCTACTAATATTCCAATCTTGAATATTTTCTAACCAAGATCTAAACCAATCTTTGGCCCAATCAGGAGTCCATCTAACAACTTTGTTTGCTGCAAGCATTTGTTCTTTTAATTTTGAAACTGCTATAAACCACTGTTCTGTTGCCCTAAAAATGATATCAGTAGAACATCTCCAACAAGTTGGATAGTCATGCGTGTAATTTTCTACATGCAACAGCAAACCTTTTTTTTCTAAAGCTTCAATAAATTGTGCATCATCAACTCTAGCACGCAGACCGCCAAAAGGTCCCATACTTTGTGAAAATACGCCTTGCTCATCAAGTTCGTTAAATGCTGGCAAGCCATACTTTTGTCCAACTTCGAAATCCTCTGGTCCACAACCTGGAGCGCAGTGAACAAAACCAGTACCTTCTGTTGAAGAGACGTATTTTTCAGATAATATAACTTTATGTAACCATGCAGAGTTTATTTTGCTAAAATTAATTATTTCTGCAAAAGGATGTTCATAAGGCAAGCCTTCAAGTTTTGCTCCTTTTAAATTTTCTAAAATAACAAAATCTTTACCAAGCACAGATAATAATTTTTGTACAGTGTCTTTTGCCAAAAGCCAAACTTCATCACCTACTTTTATTCTCGAATATTCTATACTGGGATTTGCCATTACTGCCAAATTGAAAGGAATTGTCCACGGCGTTGTTGTCCAAACAAGCAAAAATTCGTTGTTTTTTCCTTTTAAAGGAAATTTTACATAAATTGCTTTATCTTGAACGCTTTTATAAATAAGTTCATGTTTTGCTAGCGCAGTTGAGCAGTGCGGGCACCAAGGTGTAACTCTTTTTGCTCTGTATAATAAGCCTTTTTTCCAAATTTGTGCTAAAGACCACCATGCTCCTTGAATAACATCGTTTGTTAAAGTGAGATAAGGATTATCCCAATCCATCCAAACACCAAGTCTTTTGAAATCTTCTATCATTGGTTTGACTTTTTCAAGTGCAAAATTTCGACATTCATTAATGAATTTTTCAACACCAATTTTTTCTACAATTTCTTGCTTACCTTTTAATCCAAGCTTTTTTTCTACTTTATTTTCAATCGGCAAACCATGTGTATCGAAACCTGGCTGATCGTGTACATTTATTCCAGACATACGCAAAAAACGCCTATAGCAATCTTTCAAAGAATAATTCCAAGCATTTCCAATATGTATTCGACCAGTTGTGTATGGCGGACCATCCAAAAAAGCATATTTCGGTGCCTTTGCAAGCCTCTTCTTAACTTTTTTGTATATTTGCTCTTTTTCCCAAAATTTTAAAATTTCTTGCTCTACTTTCAAATATTCATAAGGCATATGAAAATATAAAAGCAAACATATTAAAAGCTTTATGAAATTTAAAATACCATGTTAGATGTTTGGACAGAAAAATATAGACCAAAAAAATTATCTGAAATTAAAGGACAAGAAGAAATAATAAAAAGATTAGAAGCTTTTGTCAAAAACAAATCAATGCCTCATCTTCTTTTTGCAGGTCCAGCAGGCGTTGGCAAAACAACTGCTGCGCTTGCTTTAGCTCGAGAGCTTTATGGCGAAAATTGGAGAGATTATTTTTTTGAAACAAATGCTTCTGACAATAGAGGAATTGATTATATTAGAGAAGCTATCAAAAATTATGCAAGAACTAAAGCTGTGGGAGATGTGCCATTTAAAATTATTTATTTAGACGAATGTGATGCTTTGACGAGAGAAGCACAAGATGCTTTGCGAAGAATAATGGAAGACTATACCCAAATCACGAGATTTATTTTAAGCTGCAATTATTCTTCAAAAATAATTCCGCCAATTCAAAGTAGATGTGCGATTTTTAGATTTAAACCTCTACCAAAAGAAGCTGCGTTTGAAATTTTAAAAAATATAGCCCAAAACGAAGCGCTTGAGTTGACAAAAGAAGCTTTAGAACTTTTATATGAAGCTTCTGAAGGGGATATGCGCAAAGCAGAGAATTTACTGCAAGCTTGTTCAGCAATCTCTAAAAAAATAGATCTTGCTGCAGTAAAACAAGTCGTATCATTTGCAGAGCCTAAAGAAATTCGAGAAGCAATTTTATTAGCACTCGATGGAAATTTTCTGAGAGCAAAAACAAAACTCATAAATGCAATGGTAGAGCACGGTCTTTCAGGCATAGATGTTATAAAACAAATTCAAAAAGAGGCTCTAAACTTAGAGCTTGATGAAAAAACAAAAGTGCGATTAATCAAAGCTTGCGGTGAAGCTGAATTTAAAATGGTTGAAGGCGCAAATGAATTTATTCAATTGGCATCGCTTTTAGCTGAATTTGCACTTATTAGCCAACACTGAGTTGAAATGGAATACTGCCCTTGGACTAAAAAATATGCGCCGAAGAAAATTTCTGAATTAGTTGGACAGCAAGAGGTGCTCTTAAGTGTTCTTAGATATTTGGCAAACTATCCAAAAGTAAGAAAGCCTGCCGTATTGCTCTATGGACCAACAGGAGTTGGTAAGACAGCACTTGTTAAAGCAATTGCTGCTGAAAAAAACTATGAACTTATTGAATTAAATGCTTCTGATTGTAGATCTGCCGAAACTATAAAAGCAAATTTGCTTCCTGCAGTCACGCAGCGCAGTCTTTGGGGTAATAAAAAATTAATTTTAGTAGATGAAATTGAAGGAATACACGGTCAAAGCGATCGTGGAGGTATTCAAGCACTGCTCGAAGTTGTTGAAAAATCTTCATATCCTATTATTTTTACAACAATAGATGCTTTTGATGAAAAGTTTAAATCGCTTAGATCTCATTGTGAAATTCTTGAGATGAAACCTTTGGATGTAAAAGACATTATTAAAAAACTTCAAGAAATTGTTACTGCAGAAAAAATAAAAGCTGAACAAGGTACTTTGCAAACAATTGCACTTCACGCAAATGGTGATCTAAGAGCTGCAATTAACGATTTACAAATGCTTGCAGAAAAAGATAAAATTTTAACAAAAGAAAAAATGATATTTTGGGGAAGGGAACAAGAAGAGAGCTTGTCAACTCTTTTACGGTTCGTTTTCAAATCATTTGATACTTCGATCTTAATACACACATTTGATTACATAGAAAACGAGTTGGAAGAAATAATTTTTTGGTTAGATCAAAATTTGCCAAATGAGTACGACTTAAAAGATCTATTTACTGCATACTCAAATTTATCTTCTGCAGAAATATTTTTACAAAGAATTAAAAAGAGACAGCATTGGAGATTTTTTGTTTATGCAAAGTATCTTGGCCTTGTTGGAGTACAACAAGCCAAAAGCAATGTTAAACGAAATCCACTAAACTATTCTAGACCAGAACTTCTTTTAAAAATGTTTATTGCCTCTGCTAAAAAAAGAAAAGCACAAGCACTAGCAGAGCAATATGCAGATTACTTTCACACTTCAAGTAAAAGGCTGTTAGAGGCATTTTGGCCCTTTTACAATTTTGCATCTAATCATAGTCAAGTTTTTGGCGAATTTGAAGAAATTAAAAGTTAAAAAGCCTGGGGCGGGTGAGATTTGAACTCACGACACCACGGTCTTCAGCCGTGTGCTCTCCCAGGCTGAGCTACCGCCCCTTCGCATCCATTTATTTTGTTGAAAATGTGAAGTATTTTGATAATTCTTCTGGTACTTTAAAAAAGTTTAGTTTTAGCCCAGCATCTATATAAGACCAGGCAATTATTGCAGACTCAAATGCTTCTAAATATTTTTTCTTTTCAAAAAGCCACAATCCGCCATCGAAATAGCTTTTGGCAAAAATGTAAAACTCTTTTGCCAAATTTTTATCTTCTACATGCAATTTGCTAAACACTTCTTTCATTCTTGCAAGTTCTTTTTTTGCAGCTTCCTTTAAACTTTTTTCTTTTAAACTTTGTTTAGACATAGCCCAAATATATTATTTTATGCTATTATTTATGCTACTGTTTACCAACACTAGTGCAACAATTGCACAGCCATAAGTATCTTTTTTTGGAGGAGCATGCGCACCAATGCTCCATCTTAGTTCTACATTTTTATCCTTTGCGGCCTGCAGCACTTCATAATTTGCTTTTTTGTATGCTTTAGCCAAACTTCCTGCTTTGCCGTGACCAATAAAAATTTTATCTCCAACTTTACACAAAAATAGTGCTGCTGCAACTTCGCCTTTAGCACAATTCTGCAGTACAATGCCTGGAAAAGAGCCTTTCAGTTTGCTAAGTTCTGTTTTATCTTCTAAAACTTCACTAGCCTGAACTTCTAATTTTTCAAGTTTTGTTATTTTTATTTTGTCTAACACAGCATGTAGCTGCGCATTAGTTTGTGCAAGAGCTTTGCTCTTGCCATAGCCAACTCCCCAAGTCAAATAAATTTTCATATGTTCGGCGCTGTAGCGCCGAGGGTGGGATTTGAACCCACAAATCCCTTGCGGGAAACAGGTTTAGCAAACCTGCGCCGTACCAGGTTGGGCCACCTCGGCAATTAAAAATTGGCTTAGATTCTTTTTAAAGTTTGTTTTGATGTTAAGCGCTTAGGGTATAGATTTGCTGTGTCAAAATTAAAAGTCATGCAAAATCTTTTAAACTTTGAATTGGAGATTTATTTGGCGGCTAGCCTGCCCGGCCAGGGAGCGGGTGTAACGGGAAAGTCCCTTAGCCCGAGGCGAAGCGTCGGAAGCGGCTTTCCTTACGGCTGCTGTCTTGCTGTCAAGCGTCGAAGCGCAGCCTTTACGGACAGCAAGACTAGGAAACCCGTCAGGCCCGGAAGGGAGCAGCGGTAACTTAGTTTTGCTGTGCTGTAAAGTTTCACTGCGTGGAGCTTGCTGCAAGGTTAAACAGTTAGTTGTAAGAAAAGTCCATTTCGACGCGTGCCGCCACTTTATGGCCACTATATGTCTTAAGAAATACATCTTATAAAAGCCCCTTCCTCCATAACATTGGCTTAATAATGTATGGCTCTCAAAAATAAGTTAATAAAAAATAATTTAATAAATTTAAATAAAAATAACCTAACAAATTTAGAATTTTACAAACTTGATACTACAACAGCGCTTGAAAAATTAAAAAGCAATATAAAAGGTCTTTCAAGCACCGAAGCTGAGCAAAGATTAAAGAAATTTGGTCCAAACAAAATACAAATAACTAAAAAAACACCAACATTACTAATTTTTCTTAGACAATTTAAATCGCTTCTCATTGCCATTTTAATTTTTGCAGCAATAGCATCTATTTTTTTGGGTAGTTTCTTAGATGCTTGTTTAATTGGTGCAATAATTATTGCTAATGCGATTTTAGGATTTGTGCAAGAATATCGTGCAGGAAAAGCTATTGAAATGCTTGAAAAATTAGCAACACCATATGCAACAGTGCTTCGTGACGGCAAACCAATCAAAATACTTTCCACTGATATTGTTCCTGGAGATGTATTAGTTCTTAATGTCGGAGATAAAGTTGCTGCGGACTGCAGATTGCTCGAAGCAGTGAATTTAAAAATTGACGAATCTCTGCTCACTGGCGAATCTGTACCTGTTTTAAAAAGTGTTGCTAAAATTTCTTCTACACAACCTCTTGCAGAAAGAAAAAATTGCGTCTTTGCAAATACAATTGTAAGCTACGGCAAAGGCTTGGGGCTTGTCTATGCAACTGGACAAAACACAGAAGTTGGTAAAATTTCAACTGCAATTGCAGAAGCTGGGCAAAGAGAAACCCCGTTGCAGTTAAAACTTACTTCTATAGCAAAAACTTTAGGATTGGCTACAATTATAATTGCTTTCATTGTCTTTTTGTTAGGCTCTTTACGCGGCATGCCATTCTATGATCGCTTACTTCTTGCAATAGCTTTAGCTGTTGCAGCAGTACCTGAGGGCTTGCCTGCAATTGTTACGATGACGCTTGCACTGGGCGTAGCACGAATGGCTAAAAAGAAAGCAATAATTCGTTACTTGCCCGCTGCAGAAACTCTTGGCACTTGTACAGTCATTGCAACAGACAAAACAGGCACGCTAACTAAAAATGAAATGACTGTTAGAAAATTATACATAAATAAAAATTCCATTGATGTAAGTGGTTTTGGGTACGAGCCAAAAGGACAATTCTTGCTAAACGGCAAACCAATTGATATCACTAAAACAATTTCAGGCAATTTACTTTTAAAAACTTCTGTACTTTGCAACGATGCTACACTCGTTAAAAATAAAGATTGGCAAATTGTTGGTGATCCAACAGAAGGTGCACTATTAACTTTGGCTGGAAAGGCGGGCTTTTGGAAAGAAAACTTAATGCGCGAACTACCACAAGTTGCAGAACTTTCTTTTGATGCTAAAAGAAAATGTATGTCGACAATTCACAAATTTAAAAATTCTTTTTTAGTGCTAACGAAAGGAGCACCAGACATTTTACTAAATTGTTGCAAATGGCAACTTGTTGAAGAAAAAATTTTGCCACTTAACAACAAAACCAAAAAAGAACTTCTTGACAAAGTAAGTGAATTTGCAAAAACAGGCCTTAGAGTGCTTGGCTTTGCATATAAGCCTCTAAAAGAGCTCCCCAAAAAAATTGTTCCAAAAAGTATCGAGCAAGATTTAATTTGGCTCGGTTTGGCCGGCCTCTCAGATCCTCTCAGACCAGAAGTTGCAGAAGCGGTCTCAGAAGCAAAGAAAGCTGGAATAAAAGTAATAATGGTTACTGGAGATCATATTGAGACTGCAAAAGCAATAGCTCGTGAACTCGGCCTCAGTACTGAAAATATTTTAGATGGTGCTATGTTAGATACTTTAACAGATAAAAAATTTGAAGAAATTGTAGAAAAAGTTGAAGTTTATGCGCGAATTAGTCCAGAACATAAGCAAAGAATTGTACGCGCACTTCAAGCAAAAGGGCACATTGTGGCAATGACTGGAGACGGTGTAAATGATGCTCCTGCGCTAAAAGCTGCAGATATAGGTGTTGCAATGGGGCTAAAAGGAACTGATGTAGCAAAAGAAGCTTCTGCGCTTATTCTTCAAGATGATAATTTTGCTACAATTGTTACTGCTGTAAAAGAGGGCAGAACAATTTATTCAAACATTAAAAAATTTCTTCGTTATTTGCTCTCTTCAAATTTTGCTGAAATTGCAGTAATTTTTGGAGCTAGCTTGCTTTTCCTTCCAATCCCCCTTCTAGCCATTCATTTGCTTTGGATAAACTTAGTTACAGACGGCTTGCCAGCATTGGCTTTAGGCATCGATCCGCCAGAGCCAGGCATAATGCGGGAGAAACCAAGACCAAAAGAAGAAAAGCCAATAGACAAAGAGATGTTAAAAACAATTGCTTTTGTATCAACAATAATTACTCTTGGCACACTTTTTATATTTTATTACACTTTGCCAAAAGGCCTCTTTTTAGCCCAAAGTACAGCATTTACAACAATTGTATTATTTGAGCTATTTAATGTTTATAATACAAGATCTGAGTATAAATCTGCATTTGCTTTAAAAAGAAATGTTTGGTTAAACTTAGCAGTTCTTAGTTCTCTCGTACTTCAATTAACTATAATATATTGGCCAAAGCTGCAGCCTTTGCTCCATACAACATCCTTAAATTTAGATCTTTTAGCCATGGCTATTGGCCTGAGTAGCACAGTACTAATTTTAAGCGAAATTAGAAAACTAATAAAAGCAAGAATAAAAAACGATTAAACTCCACACTATATTTATGCAAGCCCGCTTTGCAGAGTATAAAATTTATAATAAATGCCTTTTTTTGCCATTAGCTCGTCGTGCTTGCCTACCTCGACAATTCGCTTTTTATGCAGCACAACAATTTTATCCGCTTTTCTAACTGTAGAAAGTCTATGCGCGATGATAAATGTTGTTCTGCCTGAAACGAGTTTTCTTAGACTTTCTTGAATCTTATGTTCGGACTCTGGATCTAGGGCTGCTGTTGGTTCATCAAGAATCAAAATTTTTGGATTTTTAAGAAAAGCCATTGCTATTGCAATTCGCTGCTTTTGGCCAGTTGAAAGTTTTACGCCACGTTCACCAACTATTGTTTTATAACCTTTCGGCAGCTTCATAATAAATTCGTGAGCAAAAGCAGCCTTGCAGGCCTTAACAAGCTCTTCTTTGCTTGCTCCAGGCTTTGCATATCTCAAATTATTTTCTATGCTATCGTCAAAAAGACTTATTTCTTGAGGTACTAAAGCTATTTGATCTCTTAACCATTTTAGTTTAAGCTCAGTTATAGGTATTCCGTCTAGCTCTATTTGGCCTTTTTCGGGCTTATAGTAACCTGCTATTAACTCCACAAGTGTAGTCTTGCCTACTCCACTTTCACCTACTATAGCAACTGTCTCGCCTGCTTTGACTTCGAGATTAATATTCTCAAGAATGTTTTTACCTTTTAAATAGCTAAAAGTAACATCTTTGAAAGCTATGTTGCCTTTCACTTCTTTCAACTCTTTATTACCGTGTGCCACTGCCTCTGGCGCCATATCGTGTAGCTTTTTGAATCGTTTTAATGCCACACTTGCTTCTTTTGCTGCTCTATAAAATTCGGTAAGCCTCCAAAAAGGACTAAACGCAAGATGAATGTAACCAAAAAACATGATAAACTGGCCAGGAGTTAAAGTTCCTAGACGCAAGGACAGAATTGCAAAACCAAGCACTGCAATAAAAGCCGTGCTATAAATAATTCTTTGGGCGATTGCAAGTTGTGCCCATGCAAAACGCATTTTTCTGTACGGCGCAATTGTTTTTGCTACAAGTTGTGCTTTTATGCGTTCTGCTTCTTCTTGTTCTTTTGCAAAACTCTTAATTAGAAAAACATTGAAAAGCCTATCATAAGCTAAGCCATATTGCTTCTCCCACAATCTCTGCATTTCTTGAGTTATTTTGATTATTCGTTTAACGCTAAAGGCTGTAACTAAGAAATATAAAGCAAGAAAGAAAATAAGAATTAAGCAAAGCTGCCATCTAATTACAGCCATTGCTGTGACTGAAAAAATGAAAATTAAAAAATAAGGCAGCAACTCAAAGAGCATTCTAGTGAGTTGTTCAAATTCCCATGCTCCTCTATTGATTCGCCTTAAAATTTCACCTAGCCTTTTTCTTTTATGAAAGGCTATGGGCAAAGTAAGCCAATGGGCATAGGCTGAAACTTCGGCTTCGGTTGAAACTTTATAACCAAGAACACCGCCCTCTGCATTGCTTTGATTTGATAGAACATCTGAAATTAAAGAAAGAGAAAGCCAACTAAAAATGAGAAAGGCAATTAAAGTTAAAGGAGTTGCAGGAAGAAGCGCTGCATCAAAAAGCCTGCCATAAATATAAGGAACAGCTGTAGCTAGCAGCGCACCAAAAGTTGCAATTGTAGCAATAATTGCTAGTTCTTTTTTATACGGCTTGAATTTACCAAGCGCGAAGTGCCAAATAGCTTTCATTTTTTGCCTCTTTCATAGAAAAGACAAAGACGCTTTAAAAATTATACTTTTAAAATTTGCTTTTTGATTTTTAATCAATATCGAAAGATTTAAATATTAGTTTTGTATTTTAATATTGTAAAATATACTATTGGTAAGTGGTGATAGGTGGTTCAAAATGGCTAGAAAAGCATTTTATATTGGAGCAATGCTTGGCCTAGTTGTAATTAGTGTTTTTTATGCTAACATTATATTTCATGAACTAGGACATTTTTTCGTGGCAAAACATTATGGCCTCGAGCCTAGACTATACCTTTTTGATAATGGTATGGGTACTGGTTTTAGCTTTACAAACCAAAACTTTTATGTAACATACAATAAAGTTAGTGAAAATAAAATCATAGATGGTTTAATTGCGCTTGCTGGTCCGCTAGTTAATGCTATTTTTGCACTTGCTTTTGGAATAGCATACTGCTTTGCACCAAAAAAAAGAAAACTTGTAAGACTTTGCCTTAAAATGTGTTTCATTATATCTGCACTATCTGCTGCAGTAAATTTTCTACCTATAAATGAATCTGACGGTGAAAAAATTCTCACAACATTTTTTTAAAATTTGCAAAAGCTAAAAAAGCTTAAAAAGCAAAACTTTCTCAAAAAATTTATGTTAGCTAAAAAAGACTTTGTTGAACTTGAACTTATTGGTAAAGTCTTGCCTACTGAACAAATCTTTATGGAAGAAAAAAGCACAATATGCCTTGGAGCTGGACAGCTTTTGCCAGAACTTGAAAAAAACATTGAAGGAAAAGAAGTTGGCCAGCAATTTGAAATTGAGCTAAAGCCTGAGCAAGCATATGGCATACGAGATCCGAGGCTTGTACAGCTCGTACCTCTTAGTAAGTTTTCTCAAAACAATATCAATCCAATACCTGGCTTACAAATTAATATTGATGGATTGCTAGCAACTGTAAGAAGTGTAAATGGTGGGCGTGTTATAGTTGATTTCAACCACCCATTAGCTGGCAAAACCTTAAAATTTAAAATAAACATTCTTAAAAAAATAGAAAATGTACAAGATAAAATTCGTGCATTAATACCTGAAAGTGAAGAAATAAACTTTTCAGAGAGCAAAATAGAAATTTTGGTTAAAAAAGCATTGCCTAAAAACATAGAAAAAAACATAGAAAATTTAAAAATTAAAAGGCTTAAAGAATTTATACCAGAACTGGAACAAAAAGAAATTTTGTTTAAAGCTAAAACTGAAAGTAAAGATTAAAAACAAATTAGTGTTGTTTTATTTTCAAAACAAAAATTTAAAAATGGTTGTAATTATTATTAGTCAGTGGTGAGGTAAAAAATGGCTTACATACCACAAACAATTAAACGTGAACATACTACATCCCCTATTGATGAAGAACTTGAAAAAATTTTTTCTGCCAAAAAAGCAAGAATTAAAGTAGTTGGTGTAGGAGGGGCAGGAAACAACACGCTTAACAGAATTGCAGAAATAGGTATTGTTGGAGCAGAAACTATTGCTATCAATACAGATGCACAAGATTTGCTTGCAACAATTGCTGATAAAAAAATTCTTATTGGAAAAGAGCTAACAGGTGGGCTCGGCGCTGGCAGCGATCCAAAAATCGGGGAAGATGCTGCAAAAGAATCTGAATCTGAAATTAAAGAAGCGCTTCGAGATGCACACATGGTTTTTATTACATGTGGACTTGGTGGAGGCACTGGTACTGGAGGGGCGCCGGTAGTTGCAGAAATTTCTAAAAAATTAGGTATTTTAACAGTAGCAATTGTAACTTTACCATTTACAATGGAACAACATAAAAGATTTGAAAATGCGCTTCACGGATTAGAAAAGTTAGAAGATTTTGCAGATACTTTAATAGTAATCCCAAATGATAAACTTTTAGAATTAGCACCAGATTTACCACTCTCTACTGCGTTTAAAGTTGCTGATGAAATCTTAACAAATGCTGTTAAAGGCATAACAGAACTAATAACAAAACCAGGTTTAATAAATTTGGACTTTGCAGATGTTAAAACAGTTATGTCTAGTGGTGGAATTGCAATGATTGGTGTTGGAGAATCTGACACAGAAAACAGAGCTGTTGAAGCTGTTGAAAAAGCTATTAAAAATCCGCTACTAGATGTTGAAATTGCTGGTGCAAATGGTGCGCTAATAAATGTTTGTGGTGGCCCAAGCATGACGCTTGCTGAGGCAAAGCAAGTGGTAGAAGCAGTAAGCAGCAAACTAGATGAAAAAGCTACAGTTATATGGGGTGCTCAAATTGCTCCGGAATTACAAAATTCAATAAGAGCAATGCTGGTTATAACTGGTGTAAAAAGCCCACAAATTTTTGGGCCACAAAAATCG
The DNA here is from genome assembly GCA_049969975.1 of Candidatus Nanoarchaeia archaeon. Lineage (GTDB taxonomy): Archaea > Nanobdellota > Nanobdellia > UBA10117 > UBA10117 > JAWAPU01. The sequence continues at coordinate 28,585 of JBMFNW010000002.1, read as the reverse complement.
TTTTTAAATAAAAGAAAAGAAGATTTGGCAAACACATTGGGAATAGAATTTGTAGATTAAATTGAAGTCTGCAAAAAACTTTTTAAACTGCTTTGGTTTGATTTTTCTATGGAATTTGAACAAAAGCAAAATTTAGATAAAAATTTAAATAATAATCAAAATAATAATCAAAATCAAGCAGAAACTAAAGAAATAAAAGAAACCGAAGAAATAAAAGAAACTACGCCAGAAATACAAACTTCTGAAACTTCTGAAATTTCAAATCAAAAAACAGAAATAGAAACAAAAACAGAAGAGGCTGAAAAAAAAGATGTTGAAAAAAAGCCAATAGTAAATTTACCAAAGCTAAATCTAACAAAACTAAATCTAAAATTACCAAAACCTTCAAAACTTTCATTTAGTGCTTTGAAAGCAAAACTTCAAGAGTATGGCAGAGTGCTGCGAGTTGCCAAAAAACCAAGTAAAGAGGAGCTGCAAACAATTATAAAAGCATCTGGCATTGGTATGCTGTTAATAGGCTTTATCGGTTTCATAATTGCACTCGTTGCACAATTAGTGGGAAGATAAATGGAGTAACCATGGCAATCTATGTTTTGCGAACAACAGTTGGGCGTGAGGAACAAGTACTCGATTTTCTCAAAAGCAATGCTAAAAAAGTCAAAGGAATTTATGCTCTTTTAAGGCCTTATGGCATGACGGGATATATTTTAGTGGAAGCTAGCTCACCAGACCTTATTAAACAAATTTCTGCAGGCGTACCTTATGTTGGTGGGGTGCTTCGAACGCCTCTGACAATGACAGAGATTTCCCATTTAATAGAATTTGTGCCTGAACGTGTTGATGTTCACGAAGGAGATACCGTTACAATTGTAGAAGGTCCGTTAAAAGGTGAAAAGGCAAAAGTCACAAGAGTGGATGTTCAAAAAGGTCAAGTTATATTAAAATTATTAGAAGCAACAGTCCCAATTCCAATTACAATCGGCTTGGATGCGATAAAAGTTGTAACAAAAGCTGAAAGCGAAGAAAAAGAAGGAGGTTAAATGGTTAAAGAAACTATTTCTTTAATGGTTAAAGGGGGGCAAGCAAATGCCGGGCCTCCACTTGGGCCTTCTTTAGCCGGCAAAGGAATAAATATTGGTGAAGTGGTTAAAGAAATTAATGCAAAAACTGCGCAAATGGCTGGAATGGATGTTCCAGTCAAAGTTATAATAGATACAGATGCAAAAAAATTTGAAATTGAGGTAGGTCTTCCCCCTGTTTCTGCACTTTTATTAAAAGAAGCTGGCGTTAGCAAAGGTTCTGGAACTGCAGGCTTAAAAATAATTGGTGCATTAAAACTACCTCACTTAATAAAAATTGCTAAACTAAAATATGATAAAATTAGTGGTAAAAATCTAAAACAAAAAGTCTTAGAGTTATTAGGAACTTGTAAATCTATTGGACTTAAAGTCGAAGGTAAAGATCCAAAAGATGTTATTAAAGAAGTTAAGGAAGGCAAATACGATAAATTAATAGAAGAAGAAAGAACAGAACTGACACAAAAAGAAGTTGAAGAATTAGAAGCTGAGCGTGCTGCAATTTCTCAAGAGCTTGCAAAAATAGAAGCTCTAGAAAAAGCTACGGAAACAGCAGAAACACAAAAACAAGAGAAAAAATAGAAATAAAGCAATTACTTCAAACCTTTTTTAAACTTGGCTAGCTCTTTTCTTTGTTCTTTCCACTCTTTAAAAAAGCGTGCACATGTATTTGGAAGTTGTTCTAGTTGCACACTAAAAACTTGTGCAGCTTCACGCAGCAAAGCACTTTCTTTTTGTATTGCTTCGAGAGCTTTTTTCCCAGCAGCAAATTCTAATCTTATAATGCCATCTTGAATTTTCTTAGAGCCTAAAATCTTTATTGGACCAACCTCTAAAGTGCTATCGCAATGAATGCCTCCACAAGCTTCTACATCTAAGCCAGGTATTTCAACAATTCTAATTTCTGCTCCTGGTACTGCTCCACCTTGATAAATTCGCATTCCAAATTTCTTTTCTGCCTCAGCTCTCGGCAAAAAATACTTTTGCACAGGAATATTTGCTAAGACGACTTCGTTTGCTAAAGCTTCGATTCTTCTTAACTCCTCTTGACTCAAATTCTGATAATGTGTAATATCAAGCCTTGCTTTTTCTACAGTTTTCTCTGCACCAGCTTGCCAAATATGATTTCCAAGCTCTCGCCTGCAAATACCATTTAAAATATGTGTTGCAGTATGATGGCGCATTAGCTGTTGTCTTCTTTCAACATCTAATTTACAAGTCACTATATCTCCAACTTTAAATTTAATAGGTTCAACTTCATGTATTACCAAATTACCTTGTTTGTACACATCTAAAACATTACAAACATCATTAATTACGCCCAAATCGCAATGTTGTCCGCCTGAAGTTGGATAAAAAGCAGTTTTATCGAGAACAACATATCTATTATCAACAATTTCTAGTACTTTGGCATCAAATTCAAATAATTTATCATTTTTATAATAGAGCAGTTCTGTTTGTTTAGTTTTGAATTTCAAAAAACTTTCTGGCAAAGCTTTTTTTGGTGCAACTGCATGCGAACTGGCAATTTGTGAATAAAAATTAGAAGGTATTTTAATAATTTTGCCAATTTTTGCAGCGGCTGCAGCAACATCTTCCGGCAAAATGCCTTGGCTTTCATACAATTTTATTAGTTCAGAAGGTCCTATTTCTGTTGTGCTTTCCAAAAGTTTTGTCAAAAATTGCGCTGCTTTAGCTTTAGATTCTGTGTATTTTTTAACTTCGACATCAAGTATTTTTTCAACATCTGGCAAAGCCTGCCTTAGCTCCGGATACATTGGCATTAATTGTGCTTCGAGTAGCTCTTCCTTGCTAAGACCAGTTACAACTCGCGGTGCTGGTTTGCCATAAAGCGCTTGTGCATGCTCTCTAACAAGCCACTTTAAATCAATGTCCCAGCCTTGTTCTTCGGCAAGCCTCAAAGCACGTCTTAGCAAAACACGCAAGTTATATCCTCCTCCACTATTTGAAGGCAGTGCGCCATCTGCAAGTGCAAACAGCAAAGTTCTCGAATGGTCTAAAATAGAATAAAATGCTTGTATTGGCTTAATTTTTTTCTTCAATTCTTCTAAAGAAAGCCCTAGTTCTTTTGAAACATAAACTAAAGCTTTGTCAATGTTTGTTTCATTTAAATCTAAATTTGCATTTACTTTAGAAAATTCTTTTAAGAAATCTTTGTCGGGGGAAAAGCCAATTTGCTTAGCGAATTTTTTATCAACAGGATCATATGCAATTTCATAAGAAGTATAAGTTCCGTTTAGTAGCCAAGCCAATCTTTCAAGTCCCCAACCAAAGTCGATGATTTTTAATGGGAGTTCTTTTAAACCATTATCAACTGCATATTGCATAAACACTGCAGTTAAAACTTCCATTCCGCCAACAAAGACTTCAAAACAAGGCCCTGCGCAACCACCGCCCATCCAAACAGATTCTACAAAAGTTATTTCTTTCTCAGGTATTTTGAAATGTTTTAAGCAATCAATAACAAGTCCAACATCTTCTTCTTTCCAATCTTTACGTTTATCAGAAATAAAATTGTGTTGGCCAAGCATTACAAAAGAAGACATGTGCCTATTTGTTACGCCAATATTTTCTATGTCATTAAATCTTAAACAAGGTTGTGCAATTACGAGTGGATTTGCAGGTGGTGCGCTTTCTCCACTTACAACGTGAGGTTGAAAATCATAAATTGATGCTTGCACAAACCAAGTATCATCTCGCCAACGCGCAATTGTTGGATATCTAGGTATGGCCGTTCTGCCGTGTTTTTGAAAAAACCTTGCAAATTCTCTCCAAGTATCTACATAGTCGTGAGTCCAGCAATCGCGAGCCCAACCAACTTTGCCAATAAATGAATACGGAACGCAAGTACTATCACCGCAAACAACACGACTCGGATCGCTTGTCCAAAACCATTTACCGCATTTTTTGCATTGCTTTCTGCTAAAACCTCTTTCTTTGAGCACATTTAGTGCATAATGTATTTGCCAATCCTTGGCAAATTGCTTACCCAATTCGGCTTTAGTTATGGCCATTTTTAAATTTCAATTATGCTTTACTATTCTTTAATAAAGCTCTTTGCAGTTTAAATAAGTCTTCTTTTGTTAATTTCTTTGTATTTTTAAACTGCTCTAAAATTTGCTCTGTTGAAACTTCAGGAGCTTTTGTTTCTTTTTCCTTTTCTGTAGCTGAAAGCCATGTGCTGAGTGTTTGGCTGAGATGAGCGGTGTTTTCGTCAATTTTTAATTTTATTTCTTTAATTTTAGCTTGCACTGCTTTTCGTTTGGTTTTTAAGCTTTTAATTTCTTGTGCAAGTTGAGTAAGTTTTGTAAATACTGTATTATTTTGAGAAACCAAAGCTAAAATTGCTGCGTGCACTTCATCTGCTTTTGCTTTTTTCTGTTGATATTCAGCATTGCTTTGACTTGCTGCTTCTAATTCAGCAAGTTTTTGTTTTAATTGTTTTATTCTATCCATGTAAAGCTTTTCTTTTTCAAAAGGCAAACCTTCAACTTCAATAGCATATTGCATTGCCTCAATTTGTCTAGATAATTTTTTTGGATCGACCTTGCTTTTCTGTTTTGCAGTTTGCCGAAAAGCTTCTGCGACTTCGCGATTAAGTTTTGCTCGGAGTGCTTTTTTATTTTTTATTTCAGAAGTCAACTCTTGCTTTTCTTTTTTTAATTTCTTAGCAGTTTCAATAAGCTCAGAAAGCTTAGCGTCAATATCTTTCTTTTCTTTATGATATGTTTTTTGTTGTTCGCTTAAATTTTTGAGTATGTTGCTTAATTCAGTTATCTCTTTTCTTAAATCTTCTAGATTTGCTCCTTTTTCTCCTTCCATAAGCCGGATTTAGCCAAATAGCGCACTTAAGCCTGCTGCAGCTTCTTCTTCTGTTTTCTTTTCTTCTTTTTCTTTCTTTTCTTCTTTCTTTTCTTCTTTTGGTGCTGGCGCTGCTGCGGCGGGTGCTACTAAGGCTTCTTTTATGGTTTTTTCAATATCAATATCTTTAAGCGCAGTAACTGTGGCTTTGATAAGTGCCTTATCAGGCGTAAGACCCGCTGCAGTTAGTACAGCTTCTATTGAGCTCTCCTCTATTGGCTTTCCGGCCTTATGCAACAAAAGTGCAGCGTATATCGTTTCCATTTTAAACCTTCTGTTCCGTTACCTTCTGTGCTATGTTTTCTAATTTGTTTTGGAGTGCGGCACTTTGCCACACTGCGAGCATTAACAGGAATTGTGCATTTTCTGGCGAAACTAAACCAATTTCGCTCGCCAACTTTACTCCGTTCAAGACAGCAGTTTTTAAATCTTGTGCATATTTATTAACATCTACATCAAGAATGCTTGCTGCATATAGCAAGCCATTTTCCAATACGTATTTTGGCAAAGCTGCTATTTCTATAGGTTTTATGCCTAAGCGTGATAACATGCTTGCTGCAAGAGGACTAGCTGGTTGATCTTTTTTAACAATAACTGCTGGCTCACGAATCACGATTTTGCCAGCCTCTACTTTTGTTTTTAAACCTAATTGCGCAAATTCTGATGTTATTGGACCTGGTGCAAAAGGTGTTGGTCCTGCAGGCACAATAATATCAAATGGAACTATTTGGCCCGGCTTTATTGAAGTTGCTTGCTTATTTGCTTTTAAAAGCCTAAACATTTCAAAAGAATCGCAGTTCGAAAGTAAAAGTGCACAATTTGTACTTTCAATATAAGGTTTAAGTTGCTTAAGTTCTTCGCGTTTGGCTTCTTCAAGCGCACGTAGCAAAATGGATTTGCGAGCAAAATAAAACAAAATTTTTTCAGCAACTTTGGCTCTTGTTGCTTTAAGCTGCTTTGCTGGCAAATTTGTTAAATCTAAAACCCCAATACTTTTATATTTTGTCAAAAGACTTGCTAGCTCATGAACTTTTGCTGCTTTTTCTTTCAAAGCTTTTGATTTTTTCACAGCTTCTTTCATAGCTTCACACTCATGCAAACTTTATTCATAAATTTACACTTATAGGAGCACCCATAGTTAATTTAAGTATAATGTTTTTAATGTTGCGCTCGCTATTTGGCAGCTTTGCTTTTAATAAATCTAGTACTGCTATAATATTCTGCATCAATTCTTCATCTGACATTTTTTCATTCCCAACAATTGTTTGTATTACTGGTGCTTTTTTACTAATTAATTTTATGGATTTTCTTAACTTTTCAACAAGAGGTTTTACATTTGATTTTGGTGGAACAATGAGGCCAAACTTTGGTGTTGGCATTTTACCTTTCGAGGCTAGTGCTCTACCAAAAACTTTTGCCACCAAAGGCATTATATTTGCTTGAGCTATAAAGAAAGTATAATCGCGAGCTATTCGTTTTATTTCTCTTTGGCTTAGTTTCTCGAAATCATCTGCTAAAATTACGCGATCGCAAATACCTTTGGTAAAATCCAAAAGTTCTGGTCCTATAAGTGCACATATTTTTGCTGGTTCTCCTCTACCATTTGGCAGGGCTAAAAGTTCTTCGATTTTTCCTTCTTCTTTTTTAACATCAATATCTTTTAAATTAACAATAAGTTCAACTGTTTGAACAAATTTTCTTTTAGGACTCGCGCGTAATTTCTTTATTGCCTCGCGGATCGCGTTTTCGTCTACCATTTTACATTTCGACTCCCGCCAAAGCGGTGACATAAAACGAAAATTTGGTTTTTTAAGCCTTTCTCTCGGCTTAAAAGCAGGCATTCGAGCATGGATTCGGCATAGTTTGAGGCAAATAATTAAAAAATTTAAACACAAATACTATTGTACAACTAACTGCTTAAGTAAAACCACCTAAGTAAAACCACAAGTAAAATGAAATATGCTATATTCGGCGATCTTCACGGAACAGAATTGAATGGTTTAGAGAAAGTTCTGGCCTTTCAAAACGTGGACGTGTTGATATGCTTGGGGGATTTTGACCAAACAAAAACAATTCATCAATTTAGAGATTTGGAGAAAAAATATCTAAGTGCAGAAAAATTAGTTATTAAAGTGCCTGGGAATCATGATCATGCAATTCTAAACGATTTAAGAATGGCTTCTGAAGTATTAAAAAGACAAGGAAAGACTCGTTTTGAACTTTATTATGAATTAATAAGCGATCCTGTTGCTAAGGAGTATATTAATAAACTAGTTAATTCACAAGATCAATATACCATTTTTCTCGACAAAGATAAATTTGGTAAAGACTATCCAACAATAATTATTCATGGTGCATGCGATGGTGATTTATCAAGTTATCCTGGCTGTCCAGAGAAAATAAAGGATTTATGGTTTCGATTAAAAACAGAAAATGATCACAGAAAAAATTTTGAAGTAATGGATAAGAAAGGTTACAAAGTAATGATCAGGGGACATGATCACGAGCCATCTTACACTTATTGCGATCCTGAAAAAGGAATTGTTACTCGCATACCAGAAAGTGGATCGGTATATCTTTTACTCAAACACAGAAAACATACCATAAATCCAGGAGCATTACTCGATGGGTGGTTTGCAACAATTGATACAAGAAGCCTAAATTTTCCTATGTTAGAATACCACAAATTATAATTTTAATAGACCTTTCTTTTATTATTTTCATAAAAAGGCTAAAATATTTATACTAGAAAATATACAGATTTTACATGGCCACAGTAGCAGATGTTATGTCAACAAAATTTGTGAAAATTGACGCTGATGAGCCAATAAGACAAGCGCTTGCAAAATTAATTGCTGCAGATGAGAGGTATGGCTTAGTATTCGATAAGAAACACAAAAAAGCATTCAGAGGCTTGCTGGATAGAGTAAGGTTAATAGAGTCAAAATTAGATCCTAATGCAAAAGCAGGCACATTTACTAGTTTTCCACCAGTCGTTAATCCCGAAACATCTTTGCTCGAAGCTGCAAGACTAATTTATCAATACTATCCTTGCATTTTACCAGTGCAAAGGAAAAACCAAATAATTGGAGTGGTACGTTCTCGTGATATTTTACCAGCATTTATTAAACTTCCAGCACTTTCAAAAATGAAATGTATAGACATTGCAACTATAAATCCAATTACATTTGAATACAATACAAGACTTGGAAATGTTATAAATATCTTTAAAGAAAAAGAAATAAGCCATGCGCCAATTGTTGACAAACAAGGAAGACTTTTATCTGTATTTTCTTTAACAGATCTTTACAAACACATATATCCGAAAGGTGTATCGAAATTTCAGGGCCTTAAGAAAAGCAGCAGAACTGCAAAAGGCCAAATTTTAACAGGTCCGAGTAAAGTATTTCTTGCAGATAAAGACTTTTTACTAGATATGCCTGTTGGAGATTTTGCATCCGTACCATTATTTACTGCGAAGCAATCTGATACACTTAGCGAAGTGTTAAAAGAGCTTTATGAGCATCGCATTTCTGATTTAGTTATTACAGAAAATAAGAAACCTATCGGCATAATAACAACAAGAGATATTTTGAAAGCAATAATAGAGACAAGCGGTGTTGCATACTGGCCAATTCAATTTATTGGTTGTGAAGCATTGCCAGGTCAGCTTTTTGACTCTGTACGAGAACAAGTAGCAGAATTTTATGAGAAAGCATTGCGCCTTTATATAAGAGAACGCGTGCACTATTTCCGAGTACAAATAAAAAGATATGAGAAAAAAGAAACAAAAAGACAAAAATACTCTGTTCACTTAAGGCTTGCACTTGCCTCGAAAACATTTACTTCAGAATATGCGCATTTTGACTTGAACACTGCTGTAAGCTGGGCACTTAAAGCTCTTAATCAACAATTACTTAATTTCAAAGAGAAATCGAAAGAAAAATACGAGACTGGGAAAAAAGGCAGGCGTGCACTATTCGAGCACTATGTGCGAAAATCTGCTGAGTTGCAGCACAAAGAAAAAGTTGCACAAAGAAAATTGATTAAAAGAGGTTTTGCAAAAGCAAATGGTCTTTTAGTTCTTTTAGTTATTATTTTATTGTTGCTCGTCATAGGGCTATGGTTTTATCCAGACATAACTAAAAACATAGTTGGTGCAGCAATAGCCAAGCTAAAGAGTACATTTTAAAATGGCAAAAGCGATTTGGAAAGGCTTTATTTCTTTCGGATTAGTTACAATACCCGTTAAACTAATTAGTTGTGCCGAGCCAAAGCAATTAACATTCCATCTTTACTGTTCAAAACATTTTCAAAAACTAAAATATGAGCGCTATTGCTCTAAAGGCGAGCATTTTGTACCTTGGACTGATGTTATAAGAGGGCTTGAGCTTGGAACAAAAAAAGTCTTTTTTGAAAAAGAAGAATTAAAATTACCAATTCGCGAGGCTAAAGTTATTGAAATTTTACAATTTACAGAACCTTTAAGTATAGATCCAATATTTTTTGAAAAAAACTACTATTTACTTCCTGAAAAAGGTGGAGAGCGTGCATACGCACTCCTTAGAGAATGTCTTTCAAATAAAAATTTAGTTGGAATTGGAAAAGTTTTCTTGCGAGATAAAGATTATTTAATAGTTATTCGAGATTACAAAGGAGTGCTTTTGTTAACAACTCTTTATTATGAAGAAGAAGTGCGCAAGCCAGAGTTTGAAGAACTTCGCGGTTTGCCAAAACTATCCGAAAAAGAAATTTCTCTTGCAAATAAAGTTTTGTCTGCTTTAACAAAACCTTTTGAGCTTTCCAAATATAAATCTGCTAGAAAAGAACTACTGGTAGAACTTATTAAAAAGAAAATAAAAGTTCCAAAAATTACTCCTACAAAAGATCTAATGCTTGCGCTTGCACAAAGCATAAGAGGTAAAAAATGAAAAAGAATATTTTGATTGCTGGCCCACCTGCTTCTGGCAAATCGACTTTGATACAAAAAGTAATTCGTGGCAAAAATTACGGTGGAATTATTACCCCTGAAATTCGCAAAGACGGTGAAAGATGGGGATTCAAAGTAATTGATTTGCACACTGAGAAAGAAAGTGTTTTTGCGTCTGTCGAAATGAGGCCTGCAGTTGTTTCGAGATATGGGCTCGACATAGAGCTTTTTGAAAAAATTGCTTTGCCTGCCCTTGAATGGGCGATTTCAAATGCAGACTTCATTATCATAGATGAAATAGGCTTAATGGAGTGCCGCTCAGAGAAGTTTAAAGCTCTCGTTGAGCAAGCTCTAGATAGTAAAAAAGTAATTGCTACAATTTCTTTCAAATCAAAAGATCCTTTTATAGAATATGTTAAAGCTCGGAAAGATGTTAAGCTTTTTTATTTGACTAAAATTAACTTTAATCGAATCTTACAAGAAGTTGAGGCTGAAATAAAAAAATAAAAGCCATTAGTTTATGAAAAGTTACAAAAACAAAAAATCGCTTTACGAAGAAAAAATTTCTCCAATGCTTGCACGCCTCGGAGATAAATCAATCTTAAAACTAAAAGGTTTTATTTTTGAGCCAAAATTAGACGGTGTGCGCACAATTCTTTACAAAAAAGGTTCACAAATTAAACTTTTAAATAGAAGAGGCAAATGGTTTGAGCATAGATTTCCAGAAATAGTAGCAGAGGCTGCAAAGTTGCCAAAAGACTGCATTCTTGATGGGGAGCTTGTTGTTTTAGATGAAAAAGGCTTGCCAAGTTTTTCGCGACTTCAAACTCGTGACCAAACAGAGCAAAAACTTAAAATAGACTTTCTTTCTCGTCAACTGCCTGCAACATATTATGTTTTTGATGTGCTCGCAATTGGAAAAAAAGATTACACTTCTGAAAATTTATTGACTAGAAAAGCGAAGCTTGAAGCTTTGTTGCGAGAATTTCAAGGCAACAAAAGAATTCGTACTGTTTTTTATACACAAAATGGATCAAAGCTTTGGGCATATGTACGTAAATTAAAAATGGAGGGTGTTGTAGCTAAAAAAATCGTCTCGAAATATGAATTAAGTAAACGTTCGCCTTTTTGGATCAAAATAAAAAACATTAAAACAACAGATTGTGTAATTTGTGGCTATACTAGCAATAGAAAACCAATTGCTTCGCTAATTTTAGGCCAATTTAAAAACAACGAACTAATTCATGTTGGTGAAGTTGGAACAGGTTTTAGCGAAGCTCAATTAAACCAATTATATCAAATGTTAAACAAAATAAAAACGAATAAAAATTATTTTCCAAAACTTAAACTTAAAAATGCCTCTTGGGTAAAACTTTATTATGTAGCCGAAGTTAAGTTTTTAGAATATACTAAAAACTTTCATTTGCGTGCACCATCTTTTATGAGATTACGATTTGACAAACTACCACAAGAATGCAATGTAGAGGCTTAATAAACTAAAAATTTAATAAACTAAAAATTAAGTTAAGTTTCTAAAATTCAAGTTTTAATTTATCACCAATGCTAACATTGTGGTTAAAGGGTGTTTCTAAAACATATTTACAAAGTGCACAAGGAACATAAATTTTCCAAGTTTTTGGGTCTCGGCTCAAAGGAACCGCATGCTTAATATCAACAACTTTACCATCAGAATTTAAAAAAAGCATAGATAGCGGATAGTGCATTGCGGGCATCCAAAATGACCAAAAGCCAGGAACAGGAAAACAAAATAACATTGCTTTCTTTTCTTTGCAGCCAGAAAGCCCTTTAAGCCTGCTTAAAAAATTCTTTGCAACATCAACTTCTAAAATTTCTCCGTTTGGAAAATGCACTTTTGCCATTTTATGTTAATTTAAATCATTTTAATTAATTTAAATTTAATTTTTATTAATTTAATTTTTAATCCAAGTAACATCAACTTGTTCGGTTCTCCAATATGGCTTTATTTTAGTATCTGCTATTGAATAATGTTCTCCAGAAAGGTGGGCAAGCAAACCAGTCCAAGCAATCATTGCTGCATTATCCGTTGCAAAGTCTTTTTGTACAACAGCGAACCGTACACCTCGGTCGGCGCACATAGTAGCAAGCATTTCAGCCAGCCTTTCATTCGATGCTACGCCGCCAGTTAGTAAAACTTCATTTTTATCAATATGTGCTATTGCTCGCTCTGTTGCTTCTGTAAGTATGGCAAAAACAGTTTCTTGTGCGCTATAACAAAGATCTTCTTTTGTATAATTTCCAGACTGTACAAATTGCTTTAACTTTGTTAGTATGCCTGAAAATGCAAAATCCATTCCTTTTATAGTATAAGGAAGAGCCACGTATTTTTTTCCTTTTGCAGCAAGGCTTTCTATTTTTGGTCCTGCAGGAAAGCCTATTCCTAGAAGTCTGCCAAAGCTATCTAAAAAATTCCCACAACCAATATCTAAAGTTTCTCCAAAAACTCTATATCGCCCACTTGCAAATGCCAAAATTTGTGTGTTTGCACCAGAAACATATAAAGTAATTGGATCTTTAAAACCAGACTGCAATTTACCAATTTCAACATGTGCAATACAATGATTTACTGGCACTAACGGCTTGCCGAGCCTTAAAGCTAAAACTCTTGCACCAACAGCACCAATGCGAAGACATTGTCCAAGTCCAGGACCTGTAGAAACTGCCAATAAATCAATATCTTTTAAATCGATCTTTGCTTCTTGAAGGGCTTTTATCAAAACATTATTAAAAACAGAAACATGGTGTTCTGCTGCCTTAACAGGCCTTATGCCTCCCTGCTCCGAAACATACATAGATTTTACATTTGAAAAAACTTTTCCATCATCAGAAACCACTGCACAGCCGAAAGTGTGTGCTGTGCATTCGATACCTAAACAAAGCATATTGTATTTTAAGACCTTTTATTTTAAAACCTTTTAAGATTTATAGGAATTAAGACTTTGCTGTTTTTATTTCTGTATAACCACATCTACCACAATGGTATCTGTTTGTATGTTCGGCCATAAACACTGCTGGACCACATTTTGGGCAAATTCGACCAATTCTTTTAACGCTTCCATTTTCAATTAAATATTTTTTATACTTTAAAGTTGATGGTCCTGGTTTATGTTTGTGTTTTGGCATTACTTTCCTCCTTCTTTCGTTTTGTGCGTCTTTTGGCCTGTTTCTCGTCCAATCAAATATTTCGGCTCATATTTTAATAAATCTTCTTTACTAGTATAAACCCTTGCTGTACAAATTGATTTGAATCCAAACCGCGGCACAATGCTGTGAATTATTAAATTTTCTTGAGGCACATTTAGTTCTTTTGCAAGCGCGGCGCGCACATCGGCTCTTTTTGGTGTTGGCTCCCCAACATGCGTAATTTCTGCCTTAATTTCAGACCTATCAAAAAGTGGATTTTCAACAGTGCTAATTATTTTTATTTCCATTTTACATTTATACCCTTATAGCATACTCTCCATTTTCATTTATTTTTAGAGTTTTCGCAAGCTCAGAATTATCTTTATCTAATACTATAATTCGACCTTTCCAAGTATCTGTAAGTTTTGCATCTGGATGTTCGGGACACTTATCTTTAGTTAAAAGTTTTTTGCAAATTTTACAAGCCAATTTAACCATTTTTACTTTTTATTTTTTTCTGCTTCTTTTTTCTTTTTTTCTCCTTTTACTTCAGCATCAATCCATTCCAACTTGCCCAGAAGTGGTTGCCGCATTGTTAAACCAATTTTTGGATTGTATGGATCTTTATATGAAATTGCAATTATGCGTGCACGAACTCGATCGCCAACTTTTAATGTTCGACCTGTCTTTTTTCCAGACAATGCACCAGATTTTGAAAATGAGACAAAGTCGTCCATTGTTTGGCTTATATGCACCATGCCTTCAAAAGGCCCAAAATCAATAAATGCACCAAATTTGGCAATATCTTTAATTTCTCCTTCCACAATTTCACCAATTTCTGGAATATAATGAATTACTGTAAAGTTTGTTCTATGATATGCTGCTCCATCTCCAGGTATAATTGTACCTTCCCCTATCTCAGAAATGTCTAAAATTCTTATGACTTTACCCAAAGGATCGACAACTTTACCTTCATATTCTTCCTTTAGCTGCCTTTCGACAGCTCGCTCTAATTTTTCGCCAAAAAACTTTGGCGGCACTCTTACAACACCTTGTACTTCTGATTTATAATACATTTTATTCTTAAGCAAAAGCACAGATTTAAAAATATATCGCTAATTTAAAGCTCAAGAATTTTTTTCCTGCTTATTGAAAAAAGCTTTATTTTATCTTTTTTAGCCAATTTTTTAAGTTCAACATCGTTTGTAAGTATTGCTGCGTCAATTTTTTTGGCATAGGATAAAATTGCTTGATCTGTTGGACCTTTAAGCTCTGGCTTTTCAAAAGATTTTTTACTTAACACGGCTAAGGCTAAAATGGCTGCTTTTTTATCAGAAAGTTTCTCTGCTTTTTTAGACAAAAGTTCCAATTCTTTAAGCACGCACTTAGGTATAATAATTTTCCAAAATTTAAATTCTTCAAATAAATCAAATTTAGACTTAACTGCATAAATAATTGCATTCGTATCAAAAATAATGCGCATTTTACATTTTAGAGGATTAAGTTGGAATGGCTGAAGTAAACAGTCTGTGCCTATCAGCACCACTTAGTTCGGCAATTATTCTGTCAACAATTACTTTAACTGGCTCTATTGCTGGGACTCTTGCTTTAATATCATCAAATGATTTGAAAGGCGCTTTTTGTCTTTCTTCCAAAAGAATTTGAGCGTATTTTTTGCCAACACCTGGCAACAGTTCAAATTGGTGGGAGCGGAGTGAGATTGGACCAGCTGTGTTAAAAAATTGTACAAAGCGCTGTTCGTTCTCTAATACAATTTTTTTAAGGACGAATGGGAGTTCTGTTTTAGCTGTTTGGGTTAGTCTTTCATAAGGCAAAATGCCCTTAATATATCGCACTTTATCACGCTTGCCTTCTCCAATATAAACTTCATCATAAGGTTTTAAGTCAACCGAAGGCACAATTTCGAGAAGAGTAAAAAAAGCTTTTCCTAGAACTTGCGCAATTGGTTCTTTTTTATATGAGGGGCGAGAGTCTTCTGCGTAACCATGCTTTAGATATTCTAATACTACTACATATTCTTCCTTCGCTTTTCTTGGTATCATGGTTAGCCCTCATTTTTAATATATTTACTTATAATCTCTTGGATCTTTTTAAGATTTTCTGAGCTTAGATTAACTTTGTCTGTCAAGACGGATCTTATTTCATCTAAATTCCTGGGCAAAATATTGAGTAAAGCAACTATGTGCTCTTCAGCTAAGCCAGGTATACCTAATGCTGAAAGTTCTTTAAATAATGATTCGCAATCAGCTTTAGAAAGCTTTGCTGACTTTTTTAAGTAATTCAACAATTTATCTTGAAAATCGCTTCGCTCTTCTTTTTTTAAATCTTTTAAAAATTCTATTACTAAAGGCAAGGCAATTGGTTTTTTATTAACAAAATCTATTGAGCTCATTTTGCTTTTAATAAATGTACGCTTCTAACAGTTAAAATTTTTTGCGAGCCACCATCTCTAACAGCTACTTTATAACCATTTCCAACTTTTTCTAAAATTATTCCGTGCCTGCCCTTAAATTTTGGGTGCGGCATACCTTTATGCACGCTTGGCTCAATATGAATTATTACTTTTTCACCCGGCTCAAATGTTTGCAAAACGGATGTAACTTTAACTTTACCTCTATCTCTGGGCGGCTTTCTTAATTTATATCTTGTCCGGCTTCTAAAAGTACCGGCTCGCTTAACCATGCTAGGAAAATAGAATATGTATTTTTAACTTTATCGATTAAAGCTTAGCCTAAAGATTTAGTGGAATTTTTTTACCAAAAAGCTTTTCTAACTTCGCAAATTGTTTTTCGCCACCAAATCCTTTGAGCAGTTTTCGCATTTGTTGATAATACTTCAAAAGTTCGCGCACCTCCGCCTCTGACCTGCCAGAGCCTTTTGCTATACGCGTGATGCGTGAAGCATCGATAATATCTGGCTTCGAGCGCTCTTGTGGGGTCATGGATTGAATTATTGTGCGCCAAATTTTAATTTTGGATTCTTGAGTTTGCAACAAATCAGACGGTATTTTTGCCAAACCAAAGCCAGGAATCATTGACAATATTTGTTTTAAAGGGCCCATTTTTTGTAGCGCCTCAATTTGTTTTAACAAATCGTCAAAAGTAAATTCTGCTTTAAGCATTTTTTTAGCTAAAGCTTCTGCTTCTTCTTTCTTAATAGCAGTTTGAGCTTTTTCGAGCAAAGTTTGCAAATCTCCTAAACCCAAAAGTCTTGAGACAAATTGCTTTGGCTCGTAAGGTTCAAAATCATCAATGTGTTCGCCAAGTCCAATAAATTTCACTTTTGCAGATGTTGCTGCGCAAGCAGAGAGCGCACCTCCACCTTTAGCACTACCATCTAGTTTTGTTACAATTACACCTGTGATGCTTACAGCATTTTGAAATGCTTCTGCTTGTGCTCGCGCTGCTTGCCCAATATCTGCACTTAAAACAAGTAATTTTTCTTGCGGCTTTATTTCTGCATCAAGTTCTTTTAATTCTTTTATTAATGCTGAATCGAGAGCATGCCTGCCAGCAGTATCAAAAATCACCACATTAAAACGAGAATAATCTTGCGAATATTTTCTCACAATCTCGAGAGGATTTTTACAATCCTTTATTCCATAAAAGGGTACAGATATTTTTTCTGCAAGTTGTGCTAATTGCTCATACGCTGCAGGCCTCCAGGTATCTGTTTGGACCAAACAAACTTTTAGACCTTTTTTCTTAAAATGCTTTGCAAGCTTCGCAGCGCTTGTAGTTTTACCACTTCCAAAAAGACCTACGAGCATTATTTTTGTTGGTTTTTGACTAATTTCTAACTTACCTTGCTCAGCACCTAAAAGCTTTACAATTTCTTCATAAACAATATTTATTAAGTGTTCTCGCTGTGTTAGGCCTGGTTTTGGTTTTTCTTTCTCTGCGCGATTTTTTATTTCAAGAATAATTTTGTCAACAAGTGCCAAATTAACATCGCCAGAAAGTAGAGCCGTACGAATGTCTGCTAAAAAAGCTGCAAGTACTTTTTTATCTATTAAAGATATTTTTAACAACTTCCGCAAACTTTCTTTTAATGCCTCACCAAAGCTATCTAACATGGTCAAAAAAATGTTGTAGATATTTAAAAAGTTTGGGCTAAAAAGTTAGTATAAATGTTGAAAAAATTAACCAAACATTTTTTCAACTATTTCTTTTGCATTAAAAGGCATAAGGTCTGAATATTCTTGTCCTGTACCAACATACAGTATTGGCTTTCCAGTAGCTTGTGCAATTGAAAGCATTGCTCCGCCTTTATCATCAACATCAAGTTTTGTTAAAATAATTGCATCAAAGCCAATTTGTTCATCAAACTGCTTTGCTTGGGCTACAAGATCTGAGCCAGCAATTGCTTCACCAACAAAAATTGTTAGATCTGGTTTGGCAACTCTTTTTATTTTTGCTAATTCCGCCATTAAATTTGCATCAAGGCTTTGTCTGCCTGCAGTATCAATTAATACAACATCTTTATCTTTTGCTTTAATTGCATCAAATGCTACTGCAGCAGGATCTGCACCATACTTATGAGATACTAATCTAACATTTAGTTTTTTTGCGTGTTCAGCAAGTTGTTCAATTGCAGCTGCTCTGAAAGTATCTGAAGCTGCAAAAATAGGTCTTAAGTTTTCTTTAAGGAAAAGATTTGCAAGTTTAGCAATTGTGAGCGTCTTGCCATGTCCATTTACACCAAGAATGAGTAAAATTAGAGCTTCTTGTTTTTCTTTTTTCTTCTTTGCAAGTTCTATAAGATCTATTTGTTTAGGCTTGCTCAAAATTTCATAAATTGTTTGTTTGAAAATTTCTCTGATTTTTTCTTCTAACTTCGATTTTTGAAAAGTCTTACCAACTATGGCTTTTTCTAAATTTTGTCTAAGCTCGCAAATTATTGGCCAAGCAACATTGTTTTGAATTAACTCGATTTCTAAAAATCCAAAAATACTCTCAAAATCTTTTTCACTAACTTTTGTTTCTGTAAGCACAGATAATGCTCTATCTAAAAAACCTTTTTCTTTCTTTTCTTTCTTTTCAACTTGCAAAACTTTTTCTCCTTGTACAACTTTTTCTTTTTTCTCAGCCTCTAAAGCTACTTTTTCTTCTTTTTTCTCTAATGCTTCTTTTCCTTCTTTTTTCTCTTTACTTTTGCTCAATTGTTCCGTAAATTTCTGAATTGCTTTCTTAAAAAACTCAAACATTTTCTATTTTCGAAAATTTTGCTTCAATTTCTTGCATTTTCTTATTAGCTACAATAAGTTCGTTATTTAATTCTAAAATCATTTTATTCAATTGTTCTATTTGCTCATCAACTAATTTTTGTGCATCTAAAAGTGATTTTCTTACAAAAACACTTGAGCCAACATTTACCAAAACATCTTTTACACTTAAAATTTCGGCATCGATAAAAACACCTCGACTAAGTGGAACTAATGCTTTGGTTTTTTGTGAAATTTTACCTATGTCTAAAAGTGCATTTCTTGCCGAAGTTAGCTCAACAATTTGTGCATTAACAAGATCAAGTTGTTCTTCAATTTGTTGAGTTAAAAGTCGCAAAGTCAAATATTCTTTTTGTAAATCTTTTCGTAAATCTTTCTGTGAATCTTTCTGTGGATTTAACTTTTCCTTCTCGCTTTCAGCCATCATTTCACCATTCCACAATTCAGTTATTTTACTTATAAACTTTCCTATAAACTTTTATTTTTTGTATGGCTTTTTAAAAATCCTAACGATTCGTCTATTCGTGCTATTTCCCATCCAGAGCTTGCTGATCCAACAGCAAAGCCAAAAGAATTGGCAAAAAGACCTGTAGCCACAAACGGATTTCCTAAATTTACAGTTCCAAGACCAATTTCAAAACCAAAAAGTTTTTCCAAATAATTAATTTCTGACTCTGAAAGATTTGGACTAAAAAGTGCACCTTGATTAGTTAATACACCAACAGAGCCTGGAACATGCGTGCCCGCCAAATCCATTTGTATTATATCAATCCCTAAAGCAGCTTTTATTTTCTCAACATCTTTCTTGCTAAACACAGTACTGACAATTCCAACAAAATCATTTAGCAAAATATTGTTGCCTAAAGCTGTATGTTTTGTATCAATTGTAACTAGCTTTACGCCAAGACTTTGTAATTTAGTACGTAAAAAAGCAATTTCATTCTCAAAACAAATAGAAGGTATTAAAAGTGTGGATGAAGTTCCTGCAGCAAAAAGACCAATAAGATCTGTACCATATAAACTTGTTTGTACCACTTCAACATTTAGTTTTTGTTTTATTTCTGAAACTTGTTCAGGCTTAAAAGCCTTACCAACGATGCAATAGCGATCTGTTGCAAAACCATAAATACCAATATTTGGATCTTTAGCAACATCTAAAATTACAACATGATCTTTATGCATTGATTTTAGGCTCAATTTTGGTCTCCTCAGATTTTTCTTTAGTTACTTTAGTTTCCTCTTTTTTCTCAACTTTAACTTCCTTTTCTTTTTTAGCTGCTTCTTTCTTAACTTCTTTTTTAGCTTCCTTTGGCAGCTCTAAAAGATCTACATTTGCCACGCTTTTATCTTTATCTAATAAAACCTTAATTGATAATTTGGCTGGAGGGTATTTTGAGCCTCGAGCCCATATTTGCTGATTTATCCATTTGCTCAATTTTACAACTTTGGCTTTTGTATGCTTTTTAACAAAATTTCTTAAAACAGTTATTGCTTTTTCTGCTCTTCTCCATTTTGAAGCTTTTAGAAAATCTCGCCTCAACGGAACATTATAAACAATCTCTTCTACCATCTTATGCTTTTAGTTTTGTCTTCCTCCAATTCCTTTTAATGAAAGTTAATCTCGCGGGGTGAACTTTCTTTCCTTTTCCAAGTGCTTTAGGCACAACCCATATTGGCGCCCATTTTGTTTGTCTTGCTGCTCTGCCAAGTCTTTTTTTCTTACCCGAAGACTGCACTTTAACCATTATTTCCTCACAATTTTAATATTGCTTTGAGAGCTTTGCTTTTGAGAAATTCTAGCTAAAATTGTTTTAAGACCTTCTTCTGTAATTTTTTCCTTTAAAAGACCTGCAAGCATTGCTTCGAGTATTTTTTGTTCAACTTGTGCTGCTAAGATTGGATGCGTGGTTTTTAAAATATTTAATCTAGTCCTTGCTTCTTTTGTGAGTGCGTTTACCAATGCTTGTCTTTTTATTTCAGCCAATTTTATCGATTCTGCATTCGTTCCAATTTCCATTTTGACTTAATCGACTTATTTTAATTTTTTAATTTTTAAAGCTGCTTTTGTGAGTAACGATAAGCCGGCAGGCGTTATAACTCTTCCTTTTTTCTTTGTGTTTGATTTAGTTATATAACCTGCCGTCTCGAGTTGTTGAAGAATTTTTCTTATGATTGCTCCAGAAGCTTTTCTGAAGCGCTCTGGCTTTACACCTCTATTTTTTGCTCCGCCATACTTGGTTCTGAGCCTCGAAACACCTATTGGACCATAGCGATAAATTGTTCTAAGTATAGATGCTGCTCGCGTAAACCACCAATCTTCTGCTAAGGGCGGACGTTCTTTGTGCACTCCTGTTTTTACAAATTGCGCCCAAGCAGGAGGTTTTATTTTTTGTTTTAACTCTTGTGCAACTTCTTTTGCAAGCTCTTGTGCTGGCACATCTAGCGGCGATGTCATGATTTTGGTTTAAAAAAAGAGTTTTAAAAGCTTTGTCTTTTTAGTTTTTGTTTTTTTAGTTTGCAGTTTTTAGTCGGCTCTACTTACAGCCTTAATCAGCTACAATTAGTGTTGTAGTACGCTCTATTAAAGGAATTGATCGTATTTTATCTAAAATAAATTCGCTAAGTTCAGAAATTTCACCAAGTTCTATTTTAGCTATTATATCATATTCGCCGTAAACCAAAGACACTTCTTTCACTTTGCTTTCCTTTCTTAGCAGCTCTACAACTTCTCTTTCAGAGCCAGATTTTACAATCGCCAAAACGTACGCAACTACCATTTTATCACCTTTTATAACGTTCTTTATAATGTTCTAAAAATGCTAAAACAAACAAAAAAGCCAAGAATAGAACAGCGCTTAAGCTCAAAATTTGCCCAAGTTGTGTTAGGGATGCTGGGATTAATGTGGCTGCAAGCAATGCTGTAGAGAAAAGTAAAAGATTAGTTTTTTGATGCAAGTCCATCTTAATTTTATTAAACCCAAGATTTTATAAAGCTTCCGCGTGTTTTACATAATTATTTAACATAAATTTTATTTAACATAAATTTTTGCAAATTTTTACCTCTCAAAAGTTCTAGATGCGAAAATTTGTAAATTTGTGTGATGGTCTTTAAATTATAAGAGGATGTTAAACCAATAAAGTTAAAAAAGGCTCTTTTTCAAATAAATACATGGCAAAACTCCGCCAAGCATCTGCATATAGGCGAATCAAAAGACCTTATGTTAGGGTATCTAAAGTAAAATCTAAAGCATACATAAAAGGTGCTCCTCACATCAAAGTAACGCAGTATGATATTGGTGATAAAATCAAATATCCAATCGAAATCAAATTATTATCCAAAAAAGCTCTACAAATTCGCGACAATGCATTAGAAGCTGCCAGACAAACAATTGTTAAAACAATGGAATCTGTTTCTAAAACAGGTTGGTCTGGCAAAGTTTTGGTTGTTCCTCATCACGTGTTAAGATTAAATCCGCTTGCTACTGGTGCTGGTGCTGACAGGTTTCAAAGAGGAATGTCATTAGCATTTGGAAGACCGGAAGGACATGCTGCACAAGTTAAAGAAAATCAAGCACTGTTTGCACTTTGGGTTACTGAAGATAAAGTTCAATTAGCTAAAAAAGCGCTCAACAAAGCTGCTGCAAAACTTCCAACTTCTTGCAAAATAGTTGTAAAACAAGAAACTTAGTTTTCTTGAACTTTTTTCAAAAATACAAATAAACTTTTTAAACACACTTACTATTAAATAAAGCATGGCCTATTGCAAATGGTTTAAGCAACTAAATCGTAATTCCATACCAGAAGCAGGGGGTAAAGGCGCAAATTTAGCAGAAATGTGGAATGCTGGCTTTCCTGTTCCGCCAGGCTTTGTTGTTTGCGCAAATGCATATAAAGAATTTTTAAGATTGAGAAAACTTGATAAAAAAATAGAACAAATGCTTGCTAATTTAGACATTGAAGATACGGACAAACTGCAAAAAGTAGCTTCTGAAATACAAGCGCTTATTATGTCTTGCTCTATGCCAATCGAAATGCAAGATGAAATAAAAGAGTTTTATGAATATGTTGATACTGCACAAGAGCTCAAAGATATAAAATCTGCACAAGCTCTTCTTTCAGTAACTCCTCGCGAGCCACCATATGTTGCAGTACGAAGCTCGGCAACTGCAGAAGATCTTCCAACAGCTTCATTTGCAGGACAGCAAGCCACTTTTTTAAATGTGTGTGGAAAAGAAGCTGTTGTGCGTGCGGTGCAAGCTTGTTGGGCATCTTTGTTCACACCTCGGGCTATATACTATAGAGTCAAAAATAATTTTCCACACATGAAAGTTGCGATTGCTGTTGTAGTACAAAAGCAAATTAATTCAGACGCTTCGGGAGTAATGTTTAGCATAAATCCTGCTACTAATAATCCAAACCAAATTGTCATAGAAGCTGCGTGGGGTCTTGGCGAAGCGGTTGTATCTGGTGAAGTAAATCCAAACACATACATTTTGGATAAAAAAAACGGCACACTTATTGAACAAGATATACCTGGACAAGAGCATTTTATTACGCGAGATCCTTACACAGGCCAAACCATTAAAAAACCATTGCCAAAAGAAAAACAAAAAGCAAGAGTCTTAACAGATGAGCAAATTCAAAGGCTTTGGAAACTTGCACTTGATGTCGAAGCGCATTATGGTTTTCCTCAAGATATGGAATGGGCAATAGAACAAGGCAGACTTTTCTTAGTTCAAACAAGACCTGTTACAACATTTAAAAAAGAAAAAATAGCAGAAGCAGCAATTCCTGCAGAACCCATATTAAAAGGACTTGGTGCTAGCCCAGGAATTGCTTCTGGACCTGTAAAAATTATTCTTTCAATGGCTGAGCTTGACAAAGTGCAAAAAGGAGATATTTTAGTTACAACTATGACCACACCTGATTTTGTTCCGGCAATGCAAAGAGCAGCCGCCATTGTTACAGATCATGGTGGTATGACTGCTCATGCGAGCATAGTTTCTAGAGAAATGGGTAAGCCGTGTGTTGTTGGTACAAAAACTGCGACTCAAACACTAAAAGACGGTCAAATAATCACTGTAGATGGAGATCGCGGCTTTGTTTTCGAAGGTGAAATAAAAATTGAAAAGAAAAAAGAAGAACAACCAACTATAACCCCAACTCAAGCACCTTTAGCACCTTTGACATTAAAAACAAAAGTCAAAGTCATAATAGACCTCCCAGATTTTGCAGAGCGTGCAGCACAAACTAATGCTGATGGTGTTGGCTTGCTGCGTTTAGAAGGCATAATAGCATCTGGCAGAAAGCATCCTGCAAAATACTTAGCTGAAGGCAAACTTGATGCTTATGAAGAACTTATTTATGCTGGTGTTAAAAAAATTGCAGAGCAATTTAAAGATAAGCCTGTTTGGGTTAGAACATCTGACATAAGGACTGATGAATACAGAGAACTCGAAGGTGGAGAAAACGAGCCAAAAGAAGCAAATCCTATGCTTGGCTGGCATGGCATTCGCCGTTCTTTAGACCAACCAGAACTGCTGAAAGCAGAATTGCGAGCACTCAAAAGATTAGTAAATGAAGGCTTTAACATAGGTGTTATGTTTCCTTTTGTCATATCTATTGAAGAAGTTGTAAAAGCAAAAGAAATAGTAAAAGAAGTTGGCTTAGAGCCCAGCAAAGATATAAAAATAGGAATTATGATAGAAACTCCTGCAGCAGCACTTCTCATAGAAGATTTTTGCAAACTTGGCCTTGATTTTATTTCGATAGGAAGCAATGATTTGACACAAACAATACTTGGTGTTGATAGAGGCAATGAAAGAATTGCAAATCTTTACTCAGAAGCACACCCCGCTGTACTTTCTGCAATGCGACACGTTATAGAAGTTTGTAAAAAATGGGGTGTTGAAAGTTCAATATGTGGGCAAGCTGGTTCAGATCCAAAAATTGCTTCTCTTTTGATCAGATATGGCATAGATTCTATATCTGCAAACATCGACGCTGTTGCAAAAATAAAAGCTCTAGCTGCCGAATTGGCACGCTAAATGAATGGAAAAATTACTGAAGAAAGTAAAACTTAAATTTTTCTATTTAACAACAAGATCCAAAACATAATGTTGTTTTGATGCTGAATATTCTTTAACAATTCTTGCAGAACTTATACAGACTTTTCCTTTAGCCGTTGTCAAAACTTGCTTGCAAAGCTCGTTCAAGTTTTTTGCCAAATCATGAAAATGTATTACCGTGCCTTTTTTTGCTACAGAAAGTGCTGATGGTAAAAAATTAAGTGTGCCTGGAAAATAGCCCATAATTATCCTGTCTGGATTTGGAAAAGAATAATTCTCAAGTATTTTCCTACAATCTCCTTTTATTGCTATAACATTAACACGATTTAATCTTATGTTT
The DNA here is from genome assembly GCA_049969975.1 of Candidatus Nanoarchaeia archaeon. GTDB lineage: Archaea > Nanobdellota > Nanobdellia > UBA10117 > UBA10117 > JAWAPU01. Next base: position 3,882 of record JBMFNW010000002.1, on the reverse strand, counting down.
TTACACAAATATTCAAAGGCTAGAGCTCGTTTTTCAATTGCAAAAATTTCACAAGGCTTGTGCTTTGCTATTGGTATTGACCAATAACCAATACCAGCAAACATATCTAAAATTATTTCATTTGGTTTTACTATTTCAACTAACCTTGCTCGTTCTGCATGATTGCCTTTAGACCACATAATTTTTGCCACATCTAAAAAAAATTCACAGCCAAGCTCTTTATGTCTTACTTCTGTTTCTTTTTTGCCAGCAAGAATTTTTATTTTTGGAACTCTATAAACGCCACTAATGCCTTTTTGCAGAGCAACTGTTTGTATGTAGGGAAAAAGTTCTAGTATTGTTTTTGCAATAACTTTTGCATGACGTTGAGCAGCAGAACTTAACTTTAGCAGCAAAACATGGCCAAGAATTTGATAGCTGGCTGGAAGTATTTGTATGGGCAAACCTGTCTTCTCTGCCAATTTTTGTTTAAATTTCATAGCTATTTTAGCCAAAACAAAAATAAAATATCAAGTATAAAAAGGCAAACTATTGCAGCTTCTAAAAATAATGATAAAATATTATGTGATTGTTCTAAAAGCATTGCATAAATGCTTTCAAGTGCTTTGAGCTTATCATCTATTGACTTTCTGAGCTCTTCTAAATAAAAACGTTGTGAAGCTGCTTTGTAAATTTTTGCCAAATAAAGATCTCCAATTAATTTTAGCGAATTTGTGGTTTTATCTAGTATTTCGGATATGTCTAGTTTTGCAGCCATAAGGTTTTTTAGCACAAAAGAATAAAATTTAATTTTTTTAGAAAGATCTGTGTATGCTCTATTTAAAATATCATCTAGCAATTCATCATATATTCTAAGCTCTAAAAGCATTGCAACGGCATATTCTAAAACATCCAGCACATCATAGCTTTGTCTTGGATCGTAAATAAAAGATGCTTGCCAATCAATTGCTACAAACTCATTTTCATAATAACTTAAAACATATTTTAATGCATTTTCAAGTTCAGCTCGACTTAGTTTTTCTTTTTCACACCTTAAAATTTTAGCTATGCGATCTCTGGCCTGCATTAAAATTTCATCCCCACTCAATTCTGTGTTAAACTCTTTAACAGAAACTACAATATAATCTTCCCAAAAAGAAAGATCTGCATGTGGTCTCTTTAAAGCAGGAGCAATTTCTTCAAGCAATTTTTTAACTTCCACCTCTGCTTCTTTTTGACAAACTTCATTTTCTGCCAAAGCTTCTGTGCGCGCAGCAATGCTTGTTAAGCCTTCATTTTTATTTAAAGGAATTTGATAAACAATAGAAATTATTCCAAAATCATATATTTTTGCTTTAACTATTGCATTCCAACTTTCTTTACCCACAGTTAGCTTTCTTTTACCAAGTCTTAAAAGTAAAGGGGCAGTCTTATATTGTACATATTTTGGAATTACTCTTTCACAAACGAGCTTCGAAACTTCTGCCCTTTTTCCGAACATCTTTACAATTTTTTCCAGAGCAATTTCATATGCTACATCAAAAAGATAGTATAAAAATATATTTCCTTTTTGTACTTTTAGCTCCATGAAAAACAATTTCTAACTGTCTATAAAAGCTTTTTTTGTCCTTTCGCCATACGATTCAAAATTAAATACATTTGTTGCGCATTATTTAACATGTCATGATCATTGTTGAAAAAAACGTATGCTGCTTTTGGTTCTGTAGCCAAAATTCTTTTAGCCACATCTTTAAGCTCTTCTTGGCTATAATCATGTGCATACCAAGCAGTTCTGCCATGCATTCGCACATAAACAAAATTTGTTGTTTTGTAAATGTCTCTTGGAAGGTCTGGGCAATCCACGCTAACCCAAGTAATATTTTTTTCTTTTGCCCAATTTAGCCACTCTTTTGTAAACCATTTTAAGTTTCTTGGTTCAATTGCTACTTTTCTTTCAAGATTTGCATGTTTAAGAAAACTTGCAATTTTTTCTGCTGAATTTGGAGTTGTTGATGGCGGGAGCTGAAATAAATAAAATGCAATGTATTTTTCAAGAGGTTCAAAAAGTTCTCGAAAGTTTCTAAATATTTCTAAAGCTCTTTGGCCAAATTTAAATCTATGTGTTATTAATCTGTTTACTTTTATGACCCATTTAAGTTGTTTTCCTTTTCTTGCCCAAGCCTTTACTTGATTTGGAAAAGGAAATCTGTAAAAACTTGCATTTACTTCTATTGCATTTAGTCCTGAATTAGAAACATACCAATCTAGGCTTAATTCAGGATTCCAAGAATAATACCAACCACTACAACCGCAGTAAATTTCAGGTATTTTTAATACTTTTAGCATTATCAAATTTATCGGCTGCTTTACTTAAAAGCTTTTATAGAAGAATTTTGAAACAAAACAATGGACTATAAAGCAATGGGCTATGATCTTGAATTAGATAAAGTTGTTTCTGAAGTTAAAAAAATACAAGCTAAAAAGATTTGCTTACAATTGCCGGATGGTTTAAAACCCTTTGCCAATGAAATTGTTGATGAGCTAGAAAAAAAATTTAATTCTGAAGGACTCAGTGTTCAAATTTGGATTTGGGCTGGAAGTGCATTTGGAGCTTGTGATATACCTCCTCTAAGAGACTTTGATCTTCTAATTAATTTCGGCCATCTTAAATTTAAAAAACCGAAAAAAGTTAACACTCAAAGAAAATAACATCGCTTTATTTATTTTGATTTTTAATAAAATTTTATGGCAATCGAAAGTAGTATTTTTGGATTTGTCTTGTGTCTTGCAGCAACTTTAGTACTTTTAAGATATGCTGCAATTTCGCACCAAGTACAAAAACAAATAAACATTATTGCTGCAGGTCTTATGTTTTATATCATTGCTTTGGCTTGGAACATAAGTATTTTCGAAGCTAAGTTAAATTCAGCTATAACAGCATGGCTAACTTTTGCAATTGAAGCTGTGGGCTTTGCAATGATTTTTGCAGGCGCGATTTGGTCAGCACTAGAATTGTTAAAAAAATAAGTTAAAAAATAAACAAAGAGGTTTCTAAAAATTTAGAGTAAATAAATTTACTCCTTAAAAGTAACAAAACACGCTTAAATAAGTGATCTTTGCATTTTTATCGGAGGGTGAAAAAAATGGCTTTTTTAGAAGGCGTCTTAGGAATTGGTGTTGGAATTTTAGTAGGCCTAGCTTTATTAAAGTACAGTGGCTATGTTGAAGCGCTGAAAAAAGAACTTGGCTACATTGCATCTGGTGCGGTGTTTTTAATTTTGGCCGCAACACTAGAACCAATTGCTACAGCGATACCCACCATAGCAGCAGCGATAAGTTGGATAAACATAATTTTCTTAGTGATTGCATTTATCTTAGTGTTGATTGGCGCAATTTCGATGGCCATACAAATCTTTAGCAAATTGAAGTAGTATTTTGTTATTTTATTTTCTTTTTATATTTCGTTATTTTTATTTAAATTCAACATGTTTGTGAGTTTATCGTGCCCTAACAAAGTTTTGTTGCTTTTAAGACAAATATAAAAAGCTTTATAAATTCAAAAAAAGAGATATTAACGGCCATGGCTTTTTTAAAACACACAACTAAAAAACTTGTTAAAAAAATTTCTGCAAAAAAAGCCTCTGCAACAGCAGTTCTTTTGATCTTTTTAGCACTTGCAGGCACCATCTTTGTTGGAAAATACTTTACTGGTAAAGCTACTATCGGTCCCATCGTTCCGAATTTACCCCTAAACATAACATTAAATGAGCCAGCCAACAACGCACAATTCACCACTCAAACTATTAATTTCAGCTTTACAGCAACAGATGATTTAAGCTCAACTCTAGTCTGTTCAATTTATTTAGACAATGCTCGAAATCAAACAAATTATTCAGTAGAAAA
>JBMFNW010000001.1:0-71751 GCA_049969975.1 Candidatus Nanoarchaeia archaeon | reverse complement strand
AGCATAAAAATTATTTACATCAAATACTTTTGCAATACCAAATTGAATGTTTTGAAACCAGTCAGGATAGTCAGGATAATGTAAAAACTCAAACTCTGCATACGCGGTAAAATTTTCCAAAGAATTTGAAATGTTTATAATTACAGGAAAACCGTCAGTAGTAAGTAAAGTATAATTATACTGCTGCAAAGAAGGATCATAAACAAGATTTAGCTTACTTGTATTATAAATATAATAGGAAGATTTATTGGTGCTGCCATCATCAAAGAAATCAAAAGTTGCACTTCCATTGCTTTGAGATTCAGCACTTGAGTTGCCATAAAAAAAGTAAATAAATTTGTTTGACATGCCTGGAATGGAAGGAACTTTTACCCAAATCTTTGTGGCAGATGTGTTACAACCAGATTCGAGCCAGTAAGGTAATAGTGTTGCGCCATCCGAATCAGTAAATCTAATATCGCCGCAGTCGGCTCTCATCCTGCCAGCCGAAATTAAACTTTTTGTATCTAGCGTCACTAAAATTTGATAGTTTGACAAGTTTGTGTATGTCTTTGTATTTTCTATTAAAATTGTTTTATTATACTGGAAATCGCTTTGTTGAATTTGAAACTGCTCGGTTTGAAAAGATTGGCTGGTCAAATTTGCTGTGCCTTGAAGGCTTGATCCCGGCTCTTGGCCTTGGCTTTCTCGACTTGGCAGGCTTTCCTGGCCTTGTTGTTCAATTAGGCCATAGTAAATATAATATGTAATTTCGCTCGTTTCATTTGTCGTTTCATTTGTTTCATTTGAATTTATATCTATGGCTTGTCCTTGAATTTGAAATATCGGCTCTTGCTTTTGTTCTTGCTTTTCTTTGTAAATTATATTTTCCCAAACAATATCAGTTTCGGTGCAAAGACCTTCAAAATTATAAATTTCGTTTTCTGTTCTAAAAGAAATTGATTTTCCGCTGTTTGTCTCTATGTAAATTCCGTCCGAACAATTAATTGGTTTATGTTTATCAAAAACAATATGTGCTCTTAAATAATGTTGAGATGAATTTGCAGAAATTTCTAAATGGTGCTCCCAGACCACATTATTGGCTACGGCTGCACCATCAATAAAAGGTGGCTTGAAAAAGCCAAAGAAATACAAAATACCTATGGCCAAAGTAATGATTAAAATCATTACTAATAAAAAATTTTGTTCTTTATTTGGTTTATTTAGTTTTATATTTTTATTCAGTTTTATATTTTGATTTTGTTTTTTATGTTCAAATCTAAATTTCTGGCCAGCCAAATTCATGCCCCCTTTAAGTTTTTTTACATATTCTTTTTTTTAAATCTTTCGAATTTTCACTAATTCATTTCAAATTCTAACGTTTTTTAAAAACAATTACTCTACTCACAGTATCTCTATGAATAATATCATAATTTATCAGAGGTAAAAGAGCTTGTGCAAAAGATTCTAGTTCTTCCATTTTTGGCATGTTTTCTGCATTAAGCCTCTTTCTCGACTCTCCAACCCAAGTATACCCTTTAAATTCCACAAATTCAGGCTCTGCCAAATTAATTAGTTTTGCCCAACCTTCTGGATCTTTTAAATTTAAACCTTTAACCAAAGTCATTCTAAAAATTGTTCTAGCTGATTTGAACTTCTTCATTAATTTAAGAGATTGTAAAACTTTGCCCCAAGCATTTGAAATTGTTGGCCTTGCAATGCTTTCATAATCTTTTGGATTTGTGGCATAAACAGAAATGTATAAATTTGTTGGCTCTGCTTTTTTCTTTAGAAGCTCCCGTAGCTTTTGAGGCATTGTCCCATTTGTAACAAGAAAAGCACTCATATTTCTTGCTTTAATTTCTTTAATAAGCTCTGCCAAATATGGATAAAGAGTAGGCTCGCCATCTAAAGATATTGCAACATGTGCAGGATTCATTGCTTCTTCAAATAGCTTTGGACTGCACTTAGGATTGCCTTTCCAGCCAGAAAGCAGCTCGCGCTGTGCAGCTATCGCTGCATCTAAAATTTCCTTTGGAGAATCCCATTTCGAATAACTTTTAGCTCTGTTTGGGCCGAAAGTTCTCCAGCAAAAAAGACAACTAAACGGACAAAATGCGATGCAAGGGCTCATTTGAAGGCATCTGTGCGAAGCAACACCATAAAGCCCTTTGTAACAATTTCGCCCTCCACGCAATACTGATTTTGTCCATCTACAAATCTCAACACCAGTATGCAAATTAGATCCAACAATTCGATAGCCTGCCTTTTTATACTGGTTTAGCCTCTCTGGTTCAATTGCCATACTATGGTTTTTAAAATTAAAATATAATTTTTAAAATCTAGCGCTTTTGCAAGACCATAAATTTCCTAGTAAGCCCCCCATGCACTTTTAGCTCAGAGCTAAAAATCAATGCCCACTTTTTCTTGTTTATAAATTTCTTAGCAGGCACATAATGTGGATAAATTAAGGACATAAAAGCACCTTTTTTCAAAACAATCCATGCAGAATTAAAAAACCCTTTATACAAAGCATTTAAGCTTTCTGCACCAATTTTCGTTGATCTACCATAAGGCGGATCTGTAGCAATTGCATCGATCGAGTTTGGTTTAAAAAAATTTTCAAGTGCTAGTGCATTTCCAACATACAGCTTTGCCTTTACGTTATAAAAATGCAAATTTATTTTAGATCTATCAATCATTTTTTCATCTAAATCAAGTCCAATCGGCTTACAGCCAATAAGTCCTGCTTCTATAAGAATTGAACCTGCCCCACAAAAAGGATCTAAAAGAATTTTACCAGGCTTTGCTCTGGATAAATTTACAAGCAAAAGAGCCAGCTTTGGTTTTAGCGATGTTGGGTGAAAAGCAGGCTTTTGCGACGGCTCTCTTCCTTTAAATCTTCCTTCTTTAGCTCTCCATATTTGCTTACAAATAAAAACTGATTTAAAAGTTATAAAGAAAAAAACAATAGTTTTTGGATTTTCTAAAGATACAATAGGCATTTTGCCTTTATGATGAGAAAAAAAATCGTAAATAGGACCTGCAAGACGAGCTTCGAGCCCAGGTGCACTTGCTTTTTCCAAATCAACTGCACGAACACAAAAAGGAAGTTTGACAAAAGACCAATCTACTTTAGCCAAATCTTCAAGTAAAAGCGAACCAATCCTTTTTACAACCAATGCGCAACTTTGCACAAATGCAGATCTTTCTAAAATCTTAACTAAAGATTTCTCGCGCAAATTTGTTTGTACAAGAAAATAATATCCAAACTGCTCAAGAATTTTTAATTTAGATGGCCAAAAAAGGCTCTGTAGTTCTTGGAGTCCTAAATCTAAACTTTCCCCAGATAGCTTAAATAAATAATAAGGCATTAGCGCTTTGTCTTGGTTAGATGGTGTAAAATACGATCCATGTGCTCTTCCATTTTTTCCAATCTTCTATCTAAAATTACCAAATACTTCAAACTCCAAATAATACCAACTAATAAACCCAAAATGGTTGCCCAAATTACTAATTCTCCAAAACCTGTGACCATTTTACCTCCAAAACTTAAAAAGAAATGCTAATTTAAAAAGCTATCTATCAAAATTGAAATAAAAAATTGAAGAATTAAAATTAAATTAAAGTTCGTCTTCATTCAATTCATCTTTCTTAGGAGGTTCTTGTTGTTGTGCTTCGCTGCGTCTCCAAACTCTTGCAAAGCTTGGAGTGGCGAGCAAAAAGTTTTCACCAAATGCAGCAATATCTCCACCATTTGCTTCAACAGTTTTCTTAATTTTGTCAACTGCTCTTTTTAATTCAGAAAGATCTTTATCTTTCAAAGGAGTAATATCGATTACAGAGATGGTTGTGCCGTCTCTAATTGCCTGCAAAATATCTTTTATATCGTCATATTGCGTAAGTGTAAAAGGCCTGACAAATACTTTTGAACTTTTTTCCTTAACTTCGGTTTCGAGTTCTACGTAATCTTCATGCAATTCAGCATCTGCTTCTTTTGTTGTAAATAGTTTTTTTAAATTGTCAAATAGCGACATGTTTATCACCTAAAAATAGCGAGAAGCTTCTAAATATAAAGCTTTGTATTTTTTAGTAAATAGCTCTTTTAAGAGCTCTTTTAAGCTCTTTGGGCTTAAATTTCTTTTAAAGCACTTTCAAGCAAAGTACTAAGCGACCAAATTTGAGTTCGTACATCTATAGACAAATTAGGATTTGTTAAAAGCTCTTCAATTTTTTGTAATGCAGAATTAATTTTTATTTCAATATTTTTTTTATCCTTTAAATCTTCTGCTATTTCTTCAAGAATTGTTTGAGCAGATTTAGACAGCGCGCTATCTTGAAGGAGATTCTTTAACAGCTCCTGTGCATCATCTAAGGAAGACATAAATCTCTCCTAGCACAAAAATATTTAAAATTTTTCTTTAAGTTTTTCAGATAATTCTTTTTGTAACTCCTTTACTTTTTCTTTTGTTTTAGACTCTTGTTTCTCAATCATTTGCATTCTCAGCTCAATATCTTCTTTTTTCTCGAGTAGTTCTTTTTTAAGCTCTTCTGGATTTTTTTGTACTAAAAGCTCTCCAACAAGTGCATAAACCGGTGCTTTTGTAGCTTCAAGTTCTGTTTTGGCATGCTCGAGCTCTGTTAATTGAAGCTGCAATTGTTGCTTTTGTGTTGCAAAAAAAACTAATTGTTGTTGAAGTATTTGAAACTCTTGCAATTTGCTTTCTATTTCTTTTTCAACCATGCTGAAATTTCACCTCATGTCTTTTTATATTCTTCGGCCTTCTTTTCAAGCATCCATGCCTGCTCTGCTGTTGCTAATAGAGCAGAAATACTATTTAAAATTGCTCTAAATGCAACAGCATCAGAAGCTTCAACAAATATTTTTAATTTTGAATTTAACATCATAGAATATTTTGCTCTTTTTGTCTCAAATTCGAATTCTGGTTTAAGTGCGGCTTCACAAGCCTTTAAAAAAGTTTTTTGTCCAGCAATTTGTATTTCTGCAGTAAACATTTCACTAAAATTTATCTAGCTTTTACTTTTGTTACAATTCCTTTGGGGCGAACTTTGAACAAAATTCTTGCTGAACAAAAAGGACAAATTATTCTTTTATTAATATCTACATCCGTAAGCTCTTTTTGGCAATAGAAGCACTTATACATATTACACCTCTTTTTGAACAACAAGAGCTTTATCTAAACCAGGTTCGTATGCATTGCCTGCATACTTTGCACCGCAAGCAGCACATTTCCAAATACCGCAGGCAATTCTTTTTAAAGTAAGCTTAAGACAGCTCGGGCATTTATGCTTTGCTCTTTGTATGGCTTCTATTTCAGCAACAGCCTTTCTTATTTTTAAGCCGTACCTTGCTCCAAATCTTCCTGCAGCACCCACTTTTTTTGTATGGGCCATAAGAAAAGGTCTGAATAAGGATTTAAAAGAGTTACGCCGGCGGCAGGATTTTCAAAAAACCTTTTGAACCTGCAATCCCTTGCGGGACGAGCTCTCAAGGCTCGCGCCATACCGGGTTAGGCGACGCCGGCGTGAGATTTATATATGAGCATTTATTTAAAAGTTTATAGGCAGTTAAAAGTTTGGGCAAATGGTAGTAAAAAACAAAAAAACAAAATTGAAGAGCAAAAAAGCAAGTAAAAAAACAAAAGGTAAAGAAAAAATCAAGTATCGTTTTCTAGAAAAATTTGTAACTGCAGATGTGGCTTTTGAAGCTTTTGGAAAAAAGCTTGATGAGCTCTTCAAAAATGCTGCGCTTGCTCTTACCGAAACAATGGTTGATTCTAAAACAATCGAGCCAAAAATACAAAAAATGATTAAGTTGCAAAACAAAGAGCTTGCACAGCTGTTAATCGATTTCTTAAATGAGCTTGTTTATTACAAAGATGCAGAGGCATTATTGTTTTCGAAAATAGAAGTGCAAGTCAAAAATGAAAATAATATTTGGAAGCTTGCTGCAACGCTAAAAGGCGAACAAATCGATTGGAAAAGGCATAAATTAAAAGCAGATGTTAAAGCTGCAACTTGGCACCTTTTTGAGCTTCAAGAAGAAAAAGAAGGCTGGCGAACTAGGGTTGTTTTAGATATTTAAAAAGCATTTGAGCTATAAGCCCCTGTAGCTCAGTGGTAGAGCGTCTGCCTCGTAAGCAGAAGGTCGCAGGTTCAATCCCTGCCGGGGGCATTAAATGGAAAGAATGGAAAAAGCATTTGATTGTCACTGCCATCTTTATGATGCTTGCTTCGATCAAAACAGAGCTCAAATTATAGAACAAGCTAAGCGCGTGCTTTGGGGCGTACTCGTTGTCGGCGAAGACCCAAAAACAAATAGAAAAATTGCAGATTTGGCAAAAAAGTATGAAGGTTTTTGGCATAATGGCTTTGGCATACATCCAGAATTTGCACACAAAATATCTCAAACAGAACTAGAAGATGAGCTTATATGGATTTCAAAGCAAAGACCAGTTTGTATTGGAGAAGTTGGCTTAGATAAGTTTTGGATTAAAAAAATTCTAAAACCGAGCGAAGCAAATTCTGCATGGAAATGCCAACTAAAAATATTTAAACAGTTTATTTCTCTTGCAAAAGAATTAGATATCCCTTTAAACATACATTCTAGATGGGCAACAAAAGAAGTTCTTGAAATTTTGTTTGAAGAAAAGCCTGATAAAGTTCTACTCCATGCTTTTCCAGGCACTTTGACCGAAGCACAAAAAGCGGTTGACAAAGGTTATTTTATTTCTATAGGAACCAGCTTAATATATTCTAAGCAAAAGCAAGATTTGGCAAAACATTTAAGACTTGAAAATATTGTTTTAGAAACTGATTCTCCAGTAATGAGTCCGATAAAAGGGCAAAAAAATGTTCCTGCAAACATTTCATATGTCATTGAATGCTTGGCCAAAATTAAAAATGTAACTAAAGAAAAAATTATAGAAATTACAAATAAAAATGTGGCCAGCCTTTTCAAGCTTTAGCCTAAGAATTTAACCTATATAAGGAAGTTTAACTTCTTTTTCTTTTTTAGCTGCAACTGCAAACTGTGCTTTTCTAATCAATTCTTGCAACCTTTTTTCAAACTCTTCAGCGCGCTTTAACAATGGTGCATAATCAACCTTTAAGTTAACATATTGGTCTAATACTTGAATAACTTTTGCAGCAGCTCTACTATCGGGCAAATCGCTATGTGTTTCTGCAAAAATAAAAGATGAAGAAATATCTTTTTTTGCTTTAAGTAAAAGCGCGCCTGCTACACCAAATATCACTCCATCTCTAATTTTCTTAAGCCCGATTTTTTCTAATTTTTTACTATTTGCAGCATTATTTGAGTAATAAAACGCTTGTGGCTCTGTGTTTGCTGCTGGCGCACTAACCCCTTCTATGCAAATTAACTCTTTAGCAGAAATTTCCCTACATAACTTCAAAACAGCTTCTGCAATTTCCCACTCTAGCCCAGAAACATTGCTAAGTGCTTCTATGATAAGAATATTATATTTGTCGTTGTGAAAAATTTCTATTGGTTTGATTACTCTTCCTTCATGTATGAATGCTGCTGATGTTAGTTGAGAAGACCAAATCTCACCAAGTGGGTGTGTTTTCAAATGATCTATAAGATATTCTGTGGCGATTGTTGCAACGTAGCCAAAACCGGGGAAGCCAACTATAACTGTGGCGCCTTTTTTTGGTTTTACTAGTAATTTAAGTTCTATTTCTTTAGACCCTGCAGTTTTCCTAAATTGAGGAACTAAAGGTGTTAAAATGTCTTCTGAGATTTGCAGTTCAGCATTTGGCTTAGCTCTTATTTTTGGTTCAAATTCTGGAATTTTAACGGCCATGCTTTAATAATTATATTTGTGCTTTTTATGTCTTTTGCATACCATCAATACAACGTTTTGTTGTTTTCTGTTGGATGCAAAAGAAGAAATTAGTCACAAATAACCTGGTGGTGGAAACTTATATTCATCACCTTTTTCCATGCTAACATACACATAAGATACATCAATAGATACATCTCTATTAATCGATTCATCTTTACGCTTCAATAATTCATTCAACACACATTCAAGATGATTCAAATTATACATCATACATTTATTCCAGGAAAACAACATATTAACAAAATAGTTCATAAACTCATTTTCATCTATTTTTCCAATTCTATATAATTTACGTTTTTCCTCAAGTATTTTACTATTTTTATAGTATTCTATTAATTCTATCGAACCTAAAGTATCTTTACTATCTCTGCGTATTACCTTGCCATCTTCAATATAACTATTAAGACAAAGATACACTGGCGGAGCTCTAAGCATCATATTCCGAGTGATATCCTTACACTCTTTCCCACGCTCGTCCTTGAAATTCATTATCGTATCAATCACTATTCGCTCAAGCGGTCTGTTTGAATATGGTGCTGTCTCAAATACTTTAAATATTGCATTGTTCAGACGCTGTTCGTAAAACTTAGTCTCCTCCACTAAATCACCATACTGCCCCTTACCATAAAAATCAAATATCGCAAGACGCTCATCATTGACTTTAGCTTTTATATAATCAATAAACGCTTTAGTTAATAATACAGAAGGTGTTAAATTATCGTTGCTGCAATTGTAACTTTTATCTTCAAGTAATTCAAGCTTTCCAGTATCTTTGTCAATTCTATAACTTCTTAAGCGTTTATCAGTCCCATATACAGCCTCAATCAAAGATGATGGTTCTATCTCATCGCCGAATAACCAAAGCTCTGCACACGCATTAGCCATCTTATTATGGCATTCGTTAAATTTTAAAATTTTATTATGGCATTCCAATATGTTCTCCTTGCCAAAGCTTTTGGGGTTTTGGACCCACCCTAAAAATTGGAGCTTCTGCGAATAAATTTGTAAACGTTTGTAAACGAAGCGCAATATTTAAAAATCCAAACATAAAAAAGAAAATGCTAGCGGTCAAAGTGCTGGGGCAAGACCCGTACCCATTCCGAACACGGAAGTGAATCCCAGCAACGTTCCACTTTGTACTGCCGAACAGGCGGGAAGGGTGGAAAGCTGCTAGCATTGTTATGCTAAAATCTGATTGGAAAAAAATTGCTTCTGAACGTATTGACATACTTTTTAAAGAGGCTGAAGCTGCAGCTAAAACTGGGAATATCGATCGTGCAACAAGATACCTTTTTTTAGCAAGAAAACTCGCGATGAAATTTAATTTAAGATTCTCGAGAGAACAAAGAAGAAAGTTTTGTCACAAATGCTATACTTGGCTCCAACCAGGTAAAAATGTACAAATTAAATTGAATCCAAAACTCAAAGCAGTAGAATACATATGCAAGGCTTGTGGTCACATCAATAGGTATCCATACATCAAAGAAAAAAGGTTAGGGAAAAGTTAACCAAGCAACTAAATTACCTTCATTATCAAATAAATATGCAGTGTCACCATCATTGTTCCAAATAGGCGCTTCTGAATTCCAATATAATTCTTCATCAGAATCATTTCCAAAACCAGTATAAATGGTTACTTTTTTATTTGGAAGCAAAACAAAATTTTCAAACTTGTAAATATGTTTGGCTGCATCTTTTATAATCCAACCTGTAAGATTTATTGGTTCTGTTCCAAAATTCCAAATTTGAACAAATTCGCCATTCAAATTTTCAGAATCGCTGCCAGGGGCATCAAAATTTACTGTGATATTTAAAGAGTAATGTTTTGTTTTAGACCAAATAGAAAGTTTGTTTTGCCTAGCATACTCTTCCAAACAAGAAAATAACTTAGCATATTTTGTATTTGGCTCAACAATGAAAAGTGTTGCCAAACCTTGCTTTAGTAATTCTGCATTTACAAAAACATCTTCTGTAAAAACATATCTTAAAGATCGTCCATAGAGATCTTTGTCAGAAGAATCTCTTACCAAATAGACTTTTTTACCTAATGTTAAATTTTTGGTGAAATTTTTGGCAGAATCATAAAAAGGCATGTCTTTTTCTGGCGCATTAATTCCAAGCAACCTAACTTTTTTACCATTATCCAAAACAATTGTATCGCCATCAATAACATTACTAACATAAAATGCCCTTGCTGCTTTCGCTTGTTCAATTAATTTAGGAATTTCAGAAATAAGCTCATCACAACTTTTTTCTTTTTCAGGAATTAAAACAATTATAAAAATAAATAAAATAAACATTAGTAGCAAAAAAATGAGTGCTTTTTTTCTCAAAAAATCCATATTTTATACTTTTTTATTACATTTATATTTTACACTTTGATTTATACCTCGAGTGAAATGGCTTTGCTGCTCTCCAAAAGTTTCATTTTTTTAATAAAATCTTCAACTTTAACACCGAATTGCACTTTATTTGTACCTCTCCAGCGAACAGCAATTGTTTGATTTTTTTCTTCTTTATCTCCACAAACAATTATTGCTGGAATTTTTTGTAGTTCTGCTTCTCTAACTTTATACTCTACTGTTTCCGGCTCGTAATTTACTTCTACTCTCAATCCTGCTTCCCGCAAACATTTCTCAACAGACTTAGCATAATTTACATTTCTATCTGTAAAACTAAGAATTTTTACTTGTACTGGAGCGAGCCAAACTGGAAAAGCACCCACATACTTCTCTATTAGCAAACTCATAAACCTCTCTATTGAGCCAAAGAAAGCGCTGTGAATTATAACAGGTCTATGGGGTGCATTATCTGCACCAGTATATGTTAAGTCAAAGCGTTGTGGTAAATTAAAATCGAGCTGAGCAGTGAAACATTGCCACTCTCTACCAAGAGCATCTTCAAAAAGAACATCAATTTTAGGCCCGTAAAATGCTGCTTCTCCAATACCCTCGTAATAATTCATATTTCTTTCTTTTAAAATTTCGCGCAGAGCATTTTCTGCTTTATCCCAAATGACTGCATCGCCCAAGTATTTTTCACTTTTTGGATCTTTTAGTGAAAGTCGTACTTTCATTTCTTTTTTTTCAAACCCAAATGCGTGTAAAATACTCAGCCCGAAATCAATTAATTCTGTAAAAACATCTTTAATTTGATCTGGGCTGCAAAATATGTGATGGTCATCTTGTGTTATGCCTCGAACTCTTGTCAAACCGTGTAATGCACCACTTGCTTCTGCTCGGTATACTGTTGCAAGCTCATAATATTTTATTGGTAATTCTTTATAGCTTCTTGGCTTTGATAAATACGCATGAATATGAAACGGGCAGTTCATTGGTTTAAGTAAATATTCATCTTCATCTATTTTAATGGGTGCATACATCGAATCAGAATACATTGCCCAATGTCCGGATTTAATCCATAAAGTTTTTTTGCCAATATGTGGGGTCCAAAGAGGCAAATAGCCCCGCTTTTCATGCTCTGCTTTCCAATAATCTTCAATTATTCTTCTCAATAGCGCACCTTTGGGTAAAAATATTGGTAAGCCCGAACCAATTGATTCTGGAAATATTTGAAAAAGTTCGAGTTGTGGACCAAGCTTTGCGTGATCACGAGCGGCAGCTTCCTCTCTTTTCTTTAAGAATTGTTCCAGCTCTTCTTTAGTTGGAAAACTAATTCCATAAATTCTTTGTAGGATTGGCTTTTTTGGATCTCCTCGCCAATATGCTGATGCAGTATTTAAGAGCTTTATTGCTCCAATTTGCCCTGTTGATTGAATGTGTGGGCCTTTACACAAATCTATAAATTTTCCATGTTGGTAAAAAGAAACTTTTTCTTCTGGTATTTCTTTCAAAAGCTCTAGCTTATACGGCTCGTCTTTTAATAGAGCCTCTGCTTCTTTTTTAGAAAGTAAAACTTGTTTAAATTCCAAATTTGCTGTAATAATTTTAGTCATTTCTTCTTCTATCTTTTTTAAATCTTCTTGTGTGAAAGGCTCTTTTTTATCAAAATCATAATAGAAGCCCTCATCTATGGCTGGTCCGATGCAGAGTTTTACATTTGGCCAAAGTCTTTTCACAGCATCTGCTAAAACATGAGCACTTGAGTGCCAAAAAGTTTGTTTTTCTTCTTTTGTCTCAAATTTGGCTTTTTTGATGCGTGGCATAACTTGATGGTATAAAAATTGTTTTTAAGGTTTTCTAAAAAATACCTTGCTCACGAAGCCAGTTTTTTATAATATCCACTACTTTATTTTCTTGTCCTCTGTAGCTATGATCTCCACCTTCAATTTTGATTAAAGTTGCACCTTCAATTGTTTTTGCTAGCTTTTCTGAATTTTCTATCGGAACAACATCATCGGCAGTTCCATGAACAATTAGTGTTTTTGCTTTTATGCTTGCATATTTTTCAGTGTAGTAAACTGCTGGCGAAAGCAAAATGAGTGCTCGGCTGTCTTTTTCTTTGCACTCATACTCGAGTGCGAGCTTGCCGCCCATTGATTTTCCAATAATTATAAAATCTCCTGCTGGCCTTGCTCTCAGCAACTCTGGTTCCGAAGCAGAACTTAGTTCAATATATTCAAGCTCAGGAATTTGTTTTTTTATCATGTCAAAAAGCTTTTTTGCTGCTGCAGGATTTGCACCTGGTATAAGAACTGCTTTCATATTTCTTTTAGTAAAAAAGGAACTTTTAAAACTATCGAAACAATTATTGTTTATCATAATATTTATTAAATAAATATTTATTAAATAAATCAAATAAAAATAAAATATGAAACTCGGAACTGCTCTAGTAATATCTGCTCTCCTAATCTTTGCTTTGGCAGGACTTTGGGTGGGCTTAGTATATAAAGATTTAATGGAATTTAAAGAAAAAATTCAAACAGAAAAAAATCTTTTTTTGCTAAGCAATAAAAGCAAAGTTGTGGCTGGCTTTGAATTTATTTTTAATGCTTCACCAAATTTTCTCAACAGCACAGAGCTGGCTGAAGTTGAAAATTGGAAGTCAAAAGATTTGACAAAAAAATATTATAAAATCATAATATTTGATACTAAAATTTTTGAAGATTTACCAAATGCAACTCAGCTAAACGAGCTTGCCGTTTTTAATTCTCAAAATCCCGTCCAAGCATATACAAACATTTCAGGCATACCTACTTCGAATTTTTTTATTCAAGATACAACAGAAATCAGAAGCGTGGTTTTTGCAAAAGTAATTATAATTCTCTTCGAACAAAATAAATTATATTTATTTTATGCTGTAAAAGAAAAGAAAGTTGTTATTTATCCAGAAACTCCGCTGTTTATAACTTTGAAATACATACCGAAAACTATTTTAGATTTTCTTGCGAAAAAAATTAATGCTTAAAACATATGCACAAAAAATATTAGATGGCGAGTATAAAATCCCTATCAGTGCACTTTCTGAGCACGAGTATTGTAAAAGACAAATTTATTTGAAATTTGTACGTGGTATAAAAGCAAAACCAACAACAGAAATTTTGGCTGGCCAAGCAGCTCATAAAGCTTTAGATTTAGAACATTATGCTCAAGCAATACCGATGTCTTTAGAAGAAGCTTTTGAACTAGCTCAAAGCCGCACAGTGATTATAAGGGATTTAGAAGTTGAAAGTAAAAAGTTAAAAGGAAAAATTGATGAAATACAAATTTCTCCAAATGAAATTTTAATTGTTGAGGATAAGCCAATTAAAAATCAAATTTGGCCTGGCCAAAAATTACAAGTTTGGGGCTATTGCTATGCTTTTACAAAAGATATTTTTGAAAATAAAAAACTAGAACCAAATAAACCTTTAGTAGGTTCAATCAGAGATATTAACAGTAAACAAATATTTTGGCAGGAAAAGTATACAGACGATGCTAAAAATTTAGTTGAAAACACTGTCACGAGTATCGAAGAAATTTTGCGTGGAAAAGAACCAAAACCTTTGTATTCTGAAAAATGCACACCTTGCAGGTATCAAAAATATTGTGGATAAAAATTTAAAAAGCTGACTCAAAAATTCGAGTAAAGTTTTTTAAAACAATAAATTTTAGAAATAGTATGCCATCAGTAATTTGGCTTAAAATTAGAATGTATTTAATAGTAGCGCTATTTTTTGCAATTGTTTATGCTTTTGTATCGGCAATTAGCTATTTATTGGGCATTACAAACTTTTTGTTTTATGGAATCCTTGCCATTGCAATTATTGGCTTACAATACCTTGCTGGTCCAAAAATTATTGAGCTAACTATGCAAGTGAAGTATGTTGATGAAAAGCAAGAACCAGAACTTCACAAAATAGTTGAAAGACTTGCTAAAAAAGCAGGCATACCTAAGCCAAAAATAGGAATTTCTGCCTTGAAAATACCAAATGCATTTGCATTTGGGCGTTGGAAATCAGATGGTAGAGTTTGCGTTACCGAAGGTATTTTAAATCTTTTAGACAAAAAAGAACTAGAAGCGGTTTTGGGACATGAAATTTCACATTTAAAACATAGAGATGTAGCAATAATTACTTTGCTTTCTTTAGTTCCAATGCTTGCTTGGTACGTTGCTCAAAGCATGATTTGGGCTAGAGATAGAAAGGGAAATACTGTATTGGTTGGTGTGCTGGCTTTTTTAATATATTTTATAACAAATCTTCTAGTTCTTTACATTTCAAGAATTAGAGAGTATTATGCAGACTTTGGCTCGGTTGAGCTTGGTAATGCTCCGCACAGCTTGGCGTCTGCATTATTCAAACTTGTCAAAAGCAGTGCAAAATTACCAAAACCAATACTAAAACAAGCAGAAGGTGCAAAAGCTTTTTTCCTAAATGATGTAAGCAAAGCACACGATGAAATTGTTGAACTTTCTCAGCTGGATGTTGATAAATCTGGTGTCCTCGAACCAGAAGAACTTGCGATTCTTAGAGAAAAAACTGTAAAATTAAGCACTTTAGATAAGCTTTTAGAATTGATGTCAACACATCCAAATATGCTAAAGCGCATAAAAGTTCTTTCAGAACTTGAACAAAAATAAAAAGCAACTAAAAATTTAATTTAGAAAATGAAAATTTGTATTAAAACATGGGGTTGTTCTGCAAACCAATCTGATTCGGAAATGCTAGCCGGTACTTTGAAAGCTGCAGGTCACAGCATCGTTTCAAAACCAGAAAAAGCAGATATAATTATTCTAAATACTTGCATTGTTAAAAATAGAGTAGAAGTCGACGAAATTAAAGAAGTTAAAAAATTTGAAAGAATAAAACCAATCATTGTTACTGGGTGTATGGCTCAAGCAACTCAAATAATTCAAACATATAAAAAATATTTACAAAATGTTTCTTTGTTGGGTATTTGGGATCAAAGCGAAATAGCTCGTGCTGTTGAAAGTGTTAAATCTGGAAAAAGAGTTGTGTGGATTTCAAAAAAACCTTATGAAAAGCTTTGTTCGCTGAAAATAAGAAAAAACAAAACAATTGAAATTTGCCAAATTGCAACTGGCTGCTTATCAAATTGTTCTTTTTGCGCAACAAAATTTGCAAAAGGCAATTTGTTTAGCTTCTCAAAAGAAAAAATTCTTTCTCAAATTAAAAGTGCTCTTGCAGAAGGCTGTAAAGAAATTTGGCTAACTGCGCAAGATTGTGGTGCTTACGGCTTAGATTGTGGAACAAACTTGCCAGAACTCTTGCAAGAAATAAGCAATCTTAAAGGTGAATTCTTTGTTAGAGTTGGCATGGCAAACCCACAATGGATTAAAAAATATAAAAAAGAATTAATTGAATGTTTTAAAAAAGAAAAAATTTTCAAATTCTTGCACATACCAGTACAATCTGGCTCAAATTCTGTGCTAAAGGCAATGTTACGAGGTTATAAAGTTTCTGATTTTAAAGAAATAATTTCTGCATTTAAAAAAGAAATTCCAAACATAACAATAAGCACAGACATAATTTGTGGTTATCCTACGGAAACAGAGCGGGATTGGAAAAGCACAATTAAATTAATAAAATGGCTAAAGCCAGATGTCATTAACATATCTCAATTTTGGCCACGTCAAGGAACACTTGCGGCAAAACTTCCACAACTACCTGGAGAAATTAAAAAAGCTCGTTCCCGAGAGCTTACAAAACTATATGATAAAATTGCTCTCGAAAGAAATAAAGCTTGGTTAGGTTGGAAAGGAAAAGTTTTGATAGATGAAATTGGACCGAAAGGCGGTTTTATTGCACGAAACTATGCATACAAGCCCATTGTACTAAATTGTTCTGATGTTAAGCCTGGGATGTTTGTGAAGTGCAAAATTATTGAAGCAAAATCTAAATATTTGATTGGAAAATTAATTAGAAATTAATTTTAATTAGAAATTGATTTTTACTAAAATTTAAAAATACTATTTGAAACAAAACTATGCTTTTGACTTCTGCATAATTTTGGCTTGCTTTTTTCCAGGCCAAAAAACAAGACCTGCCCAAAGTGCTCCAAAGCCTGCTAAAAATGTTACAAGTAAAAGTGTGCTTGAAACACCAAATTTGTTCGCAAAAAGCCCCCCAATCAGAGGCCCAGTAAGTAAGCCAAAATCTTTAGATGTATCAAAAACACCCGACATTTCGCCATAAATATTCTCTGGCAAGATTTCAGTTAGCATCGCTTCTATACCTGGTAAAATCCATGCTACAGCAGCTCCGGCAAGTATTGCGAAGAAAACAAACATTTTCCACGAATTTGCCAAAAACATAAAGTATGCAGCGGCGAATAAAAGCAAAAATCCGGATGTTACGATGTATTTTTTCCCAATTTTATCCATGATATAGCTAGAAGAGTAATAAAGCAGCCCTTCTCCAACCATCATAGTACCAAGCAAAATACCTGCGCCAGTTTCATTAAAGTGCCACAATTCCATCGAAGCTAAAGGCACGAAAGCCCATTCGATTGCAAGCCAAAAATGTGTTAGAAAACAAAGCAAGTAAATATGCTTTGTGTGCCTATGCAATTGAACAAATTCTTTAAAAATCGTAAAAAGTAAAAGTAATCGAGGTTTATGTTTATGTCCTTTTTCTTCTGCCCTTATGGCTTTGACTTTCTCGCTGCGGCCGAAAAGAAACAAAGTAAACAAAGCTGCTGCGATTAAAAAGATGAACATAATTAAAAAGTTAAATTTTTCAGAAATTTGTGCTGCTACAATGCCGCCTAAAATTGGTCCAAAAATCCACCCCAATTGACTTGCAGTCAAATATATTCCTTCAGCCTGAGCAAGCATTTTTCTAGGACTAAAATCCCTTATTAAAACTGCTGAAGGAACCCAAAAAGCCACCGAAAGAGCACCAAAAATAAGCGAAAGGATTGCTAATATTATTATATTCTCAGAAAAGAAAAAATAAGCAAGGGTAAGTATGGAGAGAGAAAAAATAGAAATTAAAAGGATTTTAACTCTACCAAACTTATCTACGCTAAGACCGACCGGTATTTCTGCGAGAAAAGAAGCAACATAAACTAGCGAGACGACCAAACCAACAAACAAATAGTTTTCAGATTGACTTTCTGTAAAAATAGGAAGAATGAAATCATAAATTCCTAAAGCAAATATGACTAAAGCTGAAATAATCGTTGCTTTAAATACGCCTGTAAATATGGCTAATTTTCTTTCTAATTTTTTCTCCAAATACATATACCTTATTAATTATTAATAGGTATTTTAAAATAATGTTACAACTTAAGAAATATTACATTTAAAAATTACATTTAAAAAATCTAAAAAATTATATTAAAAAATAACAAAAAAATTTATCTCTTTTTAGCTTTTCCTTTCTTTGCGCTCTTCTTTTCTAGGTGCTCCAACTTTACTTTCTTTACGACGGGCTTCCAAATTTGCGATGGCAACCACTCCGGTCTGTTCTCTGGCGCCGCAACTCTTTTTCTAGCACCTTTGAAAACATGTATTCTATCTGTTCCTCTTTCCCTCAATACAATGTTTGTAAAACCTCTCGTAGCTGCTTTTAGTGCGGCTCTTCTCGGAGAACTTCCCGTAAAAATGTGGTTTGTATCTCTATTATTTTGCATCAAAACAAAATATCTCGCAACCATAGGCACCTCCACTTAAAGTTTCAAATTCAGACTATATAAACCTTACTCTTCTTTTTTTCTCTTGCTTTTTAAGCATAAACAATTTTATAAAATTTGTTTCTTTTTCTTAGATATGCTACTAAAAATAAAAGTGAAACAAAATTCTTCATGTAATAAATTTATTGAAAGCGAGAATCTTGTTTATGTAAAAGCTGCTGCTGAAAAGAACAAAGCAAACATTGAACTGATCAAAACTTTGGCAAAATACTATAAAGTTTCGAGTTCTCAAGTAAGAATAATAAAAGGGCTCTGCTCAAGAGAAAAAATAATTGAAATAATAAAATAAAAAACTAAGAAATTTTTGGATCGGCCAATTATGGCTTCTAGAAATTAGTAAAATTATTTTCTTTTAAACATTTAAAATGAAATAAAGGAGCTAAACAAAGTTTGTGCGCAATTAGATTAAAAAGCTCGAGAAAATTAAAAAAATAAAAAATTTAATACGTTCAGCCTTTTGTCTGCACTGGCTGCAGCGCTTCCTCTGTCGGCGCTGGCTGCTTTTCTTGTGTCGCTGGCTGCTGCTTCCCCGCCGGCGCTGGGTTCGGCCTTCCTTCCGGCGACTTCCCCGCCTCTATCGATTTAAGGCATGCGTAACTTAAGCCACAACACATTAAACAGTGCTCTTTTTCGCCTGGGTAACTTTCTGCTTTTTCTTTACATAGATCAACGCAGCTCGATGGTGTTAGCTCCTGTAGTGCACAACCCATTTGCTGAGCTATCGAGCAAACACCTTGTGGATGCCAGTATGGTTGCTCTTCTTTTGGCTCTACTGCCTTTACCTCTTCTAATGCCTTTGCCTCCTTTACTGCTTTCGCAGCAAATCCTGTCAGCTGCATTCCAATTAGCCCAACAACCGCCACAGTTGCTATAGCCACAATGGCGACAATCAAAATTCCTGTTTTATCTTCACCGGCCATTTTTACCTCCTATGAAATTTGTTACTCCAACAACGGCAACTCTTATTAAAAGATAAGAAAAAATTTGTTAAATTTTGTTAGATTATTTGCGAAGCAATTTCGGATTTCTCATTTTTTGTGAATTTTAACGAAGGCAACAACTAGAGAATTTTCAGTCAACATCTCGAAGTACCATTTAACTTTTTAGCCCATGAGAAATATCTCTTACTTTAATATTTCTCGCATTTGATTTGATAGAAGCTTCTTTCGTGGTCACAAGATGGACATTTTTCTGGTGGCTGTTTTCCAAAATAAACATAACCGCATTCACGGCAAACCCACCAAACCTCTTTTTCTTTTTTAAATACCGTTCCTGCTTCAACTTCTTTCAAAAGTTTCTTGTATCGCTCTTCGTGATGTTTTTCTGCTATTGCAATCGCTCTTAGCCTTTTGGCAATCTCAGGAAGTCCTTCTTTTTCAGCAATATCAGCAAATTCTGGATACATTTTTGTGTATTCATAATTTTCGCCAGCAATCGCGGCTTTTAAATTTTCAACTGTTGTACCAAGTATTGTTGGAGCTATCGCTTCAACCTTTATCTCGTCAAGATTTTCATTGCTTTTCTTTTTCAATTCGTTAATTAATTTGAACAGCCAACTTGCATGCTCTCTCTCGTTTTCTGCCGTGATGAGAAAAATCTCGGCAATCTGTTCAAACCCTTCTTTTTTGGCAACTTTGGAATAAAAAGTGTATCTATTCCTTGCTTGGCTTTCACCAATGAAAGCCTTGGTTAGAGCTTCAATTGTATTTTTCATCTTTTAACCTCCCTTTATTTAGTTATAGATTTCGACCTTTTTATATTTTATTTTTTACGCCCGAAGTTCACAATTTCATATAACATATATTATACGCAACTTTTCTAATAAAAGATCGAATTATTTAATTAAAGATTAAATTATTTGATCTAACAAAAAATAATCAAAAAGTAATCAAAAAATTAAACAGTTTTTGTTAACAGTTTTTGTTTTATCTTTTAGTTCTTTGACGCGCTTTCCAGCAGTCTTGGCAATAAACTGGTCTACCTTCTTTTGGTTCGAAAGGTACTTTACAAGGTTTTCCACACTGGGAACAAACTGCGTCAAATAACTTTCTCTCGAAATCCATCTTTACACCTACTAGCAATTTAGAAATTCAAAGAATTCTAAACTGCTCTGTTTATTAAAGAAAAGCAAGTATTTATAAAGTTTTCTTAAGTTAAAATTTTTAATTAAAAATTAAATATTTTAATCCAAAATTGTTTTTTACCCTTTCAGAAAATAAAAAACATCTTTTCCATCTTGTCTTTTATCTAAGAAGCCCATAGAAAACAACTTATTTAATTTTAATGCTGCATTCGATCTCGAAATACCTAAAGATTCTGCAACTTCTTGTGCTCGCGCCTCCTTTGCTTTTTTTACAAAATCCAATACGCTTTGCTCGCTACTGTTTAATTTGATTGTTGGTGTCGCTTGTGTCGCTTTGGATTCTTTCACTTTTTGCAATTCAAGTTTTTCGAGCCTTCTACTCAACTCATCAAGTTTTGCATTTATCTCGTTTAAAAGATCCATAATAGTGGCAAGTAGCTGCTCATTGATTATTTTTGCTTGCGTGAGTGGGTGTTCTTGTAGGCGCTTAAGTTCTTGCCGCCACTCACGCAAGATTTGGTGCTCTGGTAGTTTCTGCTTTTTTCTTTTTTTGATCTGTTTAACAACTACCCTTGCACGTTTGACCTCCGGTTTTTGTCGTTGGGGCTCTGCTGGCTGCTTTTTAAGAATACGTTTCAAGCTATCAAACAAACCCATTTTTGTGTTTAAACGTGTTAAACATTTTGTTTAAACGTGTTTAACTGTTAAACACAATTAAACACTTCAGAATATATAAAGATTTCGTTTTTTTAGAAATAATTTAGAAAAAAATTAGAAACTATCTAAAAAATCTTTAAAAAAAGATCAAAAAGTGAGAGATTATTTTTTGTTAAAATTTGCAAAAAACTTTGTTAAAAATTTTTTTAAAAACTTTAAAAAATCTAAAAGAAACTAAAACTAAAACACAAAATATTGCAAAAAATCAAAAAGTGAGAGTTTTCTAAATAGATTAAAAACAAAAACCAAAAGCGATTGAATATTTTCAATAAGCCAAAAAACAAAAGTGAGAGTGAATAGCAAAATTTATATTCTGAAAAAAACAATAGTTTAATGAGGTGAAACCATGCAAGCATACATTTTGCTGGGTGTCAAGCCAAATACAGAGGAAAAAGTATACCAAAAACTCAAAAAAATGAAAGAAGTGAGACAAGTAAATCTCTTATTTGGTTCTTGGGACGTAATAGCACAAGTAGAAATACCAAATACACAAGCACTAAACGAGTTCATGCTCGACAAAATAAGAAAGATGCCAGAAGTGAGCCTTTCTGCCACTGCAATTGTGGCTAAATAAATTAAAATTATTGGCTAATAAGTTAGGCACTACTTTTTTTTATTTTTTAAGCAAAAATAATGGCTTTCTTAAGAGTAAAAACCATACAAAAAAAGCACGGGTCAAAAACGCGCAAATATAATTATGTTTATGAAGTTGAAAATTATAGAGATGGTAAAAAAATTAAACAAAAAACAATCAAGTTTTTAGGCAAATTAATAAAATTAAACATCAATTCTACAATAAACTTTAATGATTTTAATGCAGTAATTGCAGATATAATCGAGCGATGCGATACAAAAGAAAAAGTTGTTGAAGAGCTAATTAAGCAATACTTAAAAAAATTGAATTTTAAACAAAAAGATTTTAGATTTGTTAAAGGTAAACTAATAGTAGATCTTAAAAACAAAAAATTATTTCAAAATAATAAAAATGTGTTTTTAAAAATTAATGATGGCTTTTTAGGAGAATATTCGCTCAAACAACTCATAACTGCTAAAAATTACAAAGAAATTGCAAAATGGCTAATTCTTTCCGGCCTTATGCCAAAACCAAAAATCTTTGACGAAACAGATGATACTTTTAAAAATATTATAAAAATTGCTACAAAATTTGGTCAAGTTGAAAATTTGCCAAAAATGAAAGTAATTAATTTTGAAGAATTTGTTAAAAAAATAGGTTATTAAGTTAAAATAATAAGTTAAAAATTTAGTTGGATTTCTCAGTTTCTTCTGTTTCTTTTTGTTTGGCTTCTTGTTTGCCCGCAGGCACAAACCGCGGGAGTTGTATTGGCGCCGGTAAATGAAGTTGATTTGCTAGTGCTACTGCTTGAAGCAAACCAACTTCAAGGGCTCTGTTTCTTATTGCAAGCTCAACTGCTTCATTTTGTAAAGTTTTTCTTTCTCGCCAAGCCTTTTCTAAATTTTCCAACTCCTTTTTATCAGATGAATAGAAAATTTTGCCATCCAACTCTATCTTACTACCAGATTCGCCATAAGTACTGCCAAAACTAAATTCTATGGCTAACACAGGTTTACGTTCGCCTTCGAGAACAAACTCTTGTTTTTTAACATCTTTAATAACAATGTTATTTGCAATAGTCATCTTTTTCGTTACGCCTTTGTTTTCAGCCACTATTTTTGTTATTTGATCACCAAGTATTACTCCCATACAAACAAATTCTTCAAAAGGCTATATAACTTTTATGGCTATTTAGCTTGAAGAATTTTAGAAGTATATGCGGGCCCGGGAGGATTCGAACCCCCGTACCAAGCTCCGCAAGCTTGTATCCTATCCAGGCTAGATGACGGGCCCTTAATGAAAAAGATTTAAATTGAACAAATTAAAAAGTTTGCTAGCCCCATCGTCTAGCGGTCAAGGATGGCGGGCTCTGGCCCCGCAGACCTCGGTTCGAATCCGAGTGGGGCTATCCAAAGCTTCAAACGTTGAGTATGCAGAGGGTTACATGAAAGAAGCAATAGAAGAACTTTCTTTTTTTGGAGGAAAAGTATTTTTGCTATTTTTAGTTTTATTTTTGGCTCTGACTGCACATATTAAAGAAGCTATACAAATCATTTTAGCATTTATTCTTATTTATGCCATCGTCATACCAATAAGAGCTTTGAAGTTTAAACCTCGACCAAATCCAATGCAATGGAGTAATTTTTTAGAAAAATTTTGTGCAAATTCTTTAATTTCAATACATACTGCACGAGCAACAGTTATTGCTACCATACTCAGCACATATTTCAGCAGCGTGGCAATAGGTGCGTTTTTTTACATAATGGTTTTACTTGTTGCACTTTCTCGCTATGCCTTGGGCAAACATAAAATAGAAGATTTAATATTCGGCTTTCTATTAGGACTTGGGGTTTCTGCTTTAGTTCTATCGCTTTAATTTCCGTCAAAAAAATAAAACTAAAAAATTAAAACACAATGTGCGTGCGGTATTTTCCCTAACATTAATATATTTTCTTCATCTATTAAGCCAACCTCTCGACCAAAAGCAACAGCTTCCGCGCCAATGAAATTAACAGATAAAAAAAGTTTATTTTTGACTTGTCCCAACAACCACTCTTTACTAACTTTTGTCTCGCCATAAAAACGTGGATTAACCCAAATAGTTAAATTATTAAACTTAAATTTTTTACCAACAAGAGCTGCATCTGCAACTGCTAAAATATTTCCAAATTTTGACTTGTGAATTTTGTAGCAAAGCATTATTTTTCCACTAATTTTAACATTTTTAACATTTAATTTAAATTGTTCATTTGATTTGAAATTTTTATTTTTTAAGCAGTTTTTCTGCAAAATCGCCTGCAATAGGCAATTTATATCGCTCGCCTTGGTATGCCTTTAACATCAAAATTAACCAAAGTATTAACACAAGTATCGTTAATAATGCTGAAAATAGCCAGCCAAAAGGAATTAAAGAAAAGATTATACCAAGTATTGATAATGGTAAAAAGACTACGATAGATTGTGCCGCATGGAATTTTACAAAATCGCTTTTCTTTTCTACAACTAAAAAGACAATACCAGTTAGCCAAGTTAATGCATAACAAAGCAAACCTTCAATGTTTTCATCTAAGCCCAATGAAGTTTTGTCGGCCATGAATTAAAAATAAAATTGTGCTTTAAAAATATTATTATCTAAGCATTCTATTTAAGCGTTCGAACGGATTCTTGTGCGCCACAGGCTTCACATATTAAAAGAGTTGCTGCTGCTACTTTTTCCAAATGCGTGTCTGGCTTGCCGCACTGCTTGCAAAGTACAAATTCATTTACATATTTTTTAATTTTTTCAGCTAGAAAATCACTTTTAAATTTCCCAACAAACACTGTTTCCCCTGACTTGTAAGCCCCTGTTGTTGCAAGCTCCCTTAATAAAAATTTAAAAATGTGTGAAACATCTCGCCGTACTGCTTTAGCTATAGATTCTAAATTATAAACAATTGTTCTGTTGCCAGAAATGCTACTTTTAATTTCAGGTATTTCAAGTCTAATTACTTCTTTTTCTCCTGTTTTAGGTAATGCTGCATAAAGTGCATCCAACATTTCTTCGTAAGAGGGCAGTACCATTTTATTTGAATATTTAATTTTATTTAATATTTAAAATATTTTATTAAAAATTAATAGTATAATTATCATTCCAATCACAAAAGATACAACAGTTACCGGGCTAAGTTGGAATTTCGATTTTGCTTCTTCAAAATATCTAACTAGGCCTGCTTCGGATGTTGGCAGCCTTATTTTTTCTTGAGCCATAAATTTAGATAAAGAACACAATTTAAAAAGTTAGTGGAGACAAAGCCATAAGCTGCCTTCTGTTGCAACCCCTTCAATTGAAGGAAGGTTGTGCAAACATTCTACTTAGCGTCTTTTAGACTTGCATCCGCTCTGGCAAACATTTTCACCAAATCTGCGCCAAAGTCAATATATCATCCTGCGACGCAGTTTGTGTATTTCTGTGTTTGCCTGGTCCTTTCCAAGACCTTTTGAGCTTTTGGATGGGCAGACTTTCCTCACAGCTTTTGCTGCGAAAGTTTGCTGGCTTTGTCTCCAAATTTAGAATTAAAAACATAATTTAAAAAATTTGCTTTTGTGCTTTAAAGAAATTTGCTTTAGACAAACTTGTTTTGGGAATTTTAATTGTTGAGAATAAAATTAAGAAAAAAATTATGAGAAAATAATGAGAAAAGTGAAAACTATGCATAATTGGCCTGTTTAGAGAAGCGGAGCGATTAGTAACTGCGGGCTGAAAGCCTCGTTACCTTGGCTCGTACACCCCAGTCCTATCAACACCCTCATCTAGGGTAGCTCCTAGGGTCTCTTTTTGGGGCGGGCTTCGCTCTTAGATGCCTTCAGAGCTTATCCCGACGCGCGTAGCTGCCGGGCCTACCTTATCAGATAGCCCGTACACCAGAGGCGCGGACAGTTTGTTCCTTTCGTACTTAAACTGCCTTCTCCTCAGACCCTATGCACCTCCAGCAGATTGTACACCAACTGTCTCACGACGTTGTGAACCCAGCTCATGATGCCTTTTAATCAGTGAACACCTGCACTCTTGGCTGCTTGTACACAGCCAAGCTAGGCAAAGCCGACAGCGAAGAAGCAAGCGCCGAGGTCGATGTGTACTCTTGCTCGGCACGACTCAGTTATCCCCGAGGTACCTTTTCTATCAGATAGGGCGCTCAACAAAAGTGACACCTATGTTCGCTAGGCCTCGCTTTCGCGTCTCGGACCCTCGCTGTTTAGGACCGAGTCAGACCGGCTTTTAGCCTTTTCCTCTACCCAGGGTTTCCAAGCCTGGTGAGCCGATCATTAGATCCTTCCGATATCTTTTCGGAAGGTTGCCGCCCCAGCAAAACTGCCCACCTGAAGGTGTCCCCATAAGGGTAAGCGATCTGCTTAGAGAAGGCTGGTGTTACACTTTCCCCTCATTGCTTCCCGAAAGAAGCAACTGCAAACGGGTCCCAGCTACTCTATGCAGCGCCAAACAAACCGCAGCAACAGGCTGCAGTAAAGGTCTACGGGGTCTTCATTTCCCGCTGGAGGTCTCTGGCCTGTTCGCCAGAAGAGAAAATTCGTCGGGTTCCTCCCAGGGACAGTGGGGATCTCGTTAGCCCTTCATGCACGTCACCAATTAAGTGACAAGGCATTTCGCTACCTTAAGAAGGTCAGAGTTACCTCCGCCGTTTACGGGCCCTTAGCTCCGTTGGACCGGAGTTTCAGGCAACCGTACTGGGCAGGAATCACCAAGCGTACAAAGCCGTTTAGACTTTGCGCTTAGCTACGTTTTTGTTAAACAGTCGGATCCCCCTTGTCATTGCACCCTGCAGCACCACCGATATTTCACAGCAATGCCGCAGAGACCGCTTCTACCGAAGATACGCGGCTAATTTGCCGAGTTCCCTTGGGAGGGGTCAACCCGTCACAGCTCGGCTTACTCGGCCAGGGTCACCTGTGTCGGTTCTGAGTACGGTTATCAAGCCACGATTGCTTGCCTTTTCACCGGCTCCAGGAATCAGCTAAACACTCTTGCGAGTGCTATTCGCACTTTCATCTGGTTCTATCCATTACAGAATTCCCCAGACTTCGGTGCTTAAAGCGCACGACGGTACGCCTTAGCCTATCCCAAAGCGTCGGCAAGCAACCTTGCGTCGCCGCATGTGGCTTGATAGCGTCCGAATATTAACGGACTTCCCTTTCGTTTGGCACGCTTAGGCACCAAACTTAGGACCGGCTAACTCTCGGTTGACGAGCAGTGCCGAGAAAACCTGGCCCTTTCGCTGGTATGGTTTTTCACCATACTTAGCTTCTACTTACACCGGCATTCACATCAGCCATAGATCCACACACTCTCACGAGCATGCTTCTGCTCTATGGCTGCGCCCACATACCTCTTCCCTTTTGGGAGAGAATGGTATCGGCGGCTAGCTTAGCCCCGTCCATTTTCAGACCCTTCTGTCTCAACTGGTCCGCTGTTACGCGTTGCTTAGACGATGGCTGCTTCTAAGCCTACGTCCCAGCTGTCTACGACAGAAGAATCCTTCTTTGCACTCAGCTAGCTCTTTAGGGCCTTAACCATTCGCGGGGTTGTTTCCCTTTCGCCTGCGCAGCTTAACCGCGCCTACTTACTCCCGACTTCTACGCCTCGCAAGGATTCGGAGTTAGACAGCGGAACGAAGCCGAAGCCCCTGCTTCCGCAATCTGTACTCTACCCCTTGCGACGGCTCTGTCGAGGCCAAACTTTGGCTTGTTTCTGTGGGAACCAGCTAGCGCCTGACTCGATGAGCATATCACTCCTAAACCAGGCTCAGAAGAACGCGTATGTGCAGAACCTCTTCTGCCCTCCACTCGGTTTTACCCGAGCTTCAGCATGGCCTGGCTTAGCTCGTCAGGCTTCAGGTCTTAGCCTTGTGACTATAGCGCGAGCACACGCCGCCCCTCGCTCAACGCTGCGGGCCTCTTGCTTTCGCTACGCTTCCCCTTTGTCAGGTTAAGCTCGCCACAAAGCTAAACTCGCCGGCCCGTTTTTCAAAACGGATGACGCAACCCCTTGGGGCCGCGTCGTACTATCGCCTTTTGGTTTCAAGCTCTTTTCACTCCCTGCCATGGGAGCTTTTCAGCATTCCCTCACGGTACTAGTGCGCTATCGGTCTTGAGAAGTATTTAGGGTTGGATGTTGTTGACACCCATCTTCGCACAAGAATCCCAACTTGTGCTACTCTTTGCTGCCCCAACCAGCTTAGATGTTGCTACGGGGCTATCACCCTCTTCGGCGGCTTTTTCCAAAGCACTTCGCAAGTCTAAACTGGTTGTTGGACAGCCCACATCTTCCTTTTGTTACCAAAAGGAATTCGGTACGCCCTTTGCCGCTTTCGGTCGCCCCTACTAACGGCATCCCATTTGGTTTCTTTTCCTCCGCTTACTAAGATGTTTCAATTCAGCGGGTTCCCGATCCTTACGGATCTCTTTCCGAAGAAAGAAGGAAGACCCATTCGGCAATCACGAGTTCAAAGGCTGCATGCGCCTACCTCGTGCTTATCGCAGCTTGCCACGGCCTTCCTCGGCTTCTCAAGCCAAGCTATCCACCAAAAGGCATCTATTCTCTTCAACAGGCCAACTATGCACAGTTTTCAAACATGAAAACTGCTCAGTCCCCATCATTCGATTGGGAACCTCAATACAGTAAATGGACCGGTCGGGATTCGCACCCGAAGCCTCCGCCTGTCTTGTGAAATTGCAAGGGCGGCGATCTACTATTGATCTACCGGCCCGATTTTTTCTTTTGACAGGCGTTTAAAAGAGTTATGCTTAATCGGTCCAATTGGAGAAGATAAGAGTATAGGAGGTGATCCATCTGCAGGTTCCCCTACAGATACCTTGTGTTGACTTACCCCGCCTTGCCGAGCCAAAGTTCGATTTCCTCAGCGAAAACCTCACTTTGACCCGACTCGGTTGAGTTGACAGGCAGTGAGTGCAAGGAACAGGGACGTATTCCACGTGCTATGCTAAAACACGTGTACTAGGGATTTCGCCTTCACGAGGACGAGTTGCAGTCCTCGATCCGAACATGGTTGAGATTAAGAGATTGGCTTCCCCTTTCGGGGTTGCAGCTCGTTCTCTCAACCAATGGATGCCGCGTGCAGCCCAGCAGATTCGGGGCATACAGACCTATCGTTGCCTGCACCTTCCTCCGGCTTACGCCGGCAGTCTCCTTATTGTGCTCCTTTTCAAGCTTTCGCAAGAAAAGGATAGCAATTAAGGACGCAGGTCTCGCTCGTTCTCTGACTTAACAGAACACCTCACGGCACGAGCTGACGACGGCCATGCACCACCTCTCTGCGTGTCGAGTGCCCCATTCAGGAGGACCTTCATTCTGCAGTCGCTGCTGGTAAGGTTCCGGGCGTTGAATCCAATTGAGCCGCAGCATACACCCCTTGTGTGTTCCCCCGCCTATTCCTTTAAGTTTCAGTCTTGCGGCCGTACTCCCCAGGTGGCCCGTTCAACGCCTTCGCTACGACGCATGGTATTTATACAATACCACACATCAAACGGGCAGCGTTTACGGCTAGGACTACAGGGGTATCTAATCCCTTTTGCTCCCCTAGCTTTCATCCCTCACCGTCAGACGCGTTCTAGTGGAGTGCCTTCGCCATCGGTGGTCCACCCCGGATTAAAACATTTTACCGCTCCCCGGGGCATTCCCTCCACTTCTCCCGCTCTCTATCTTGCAAGTATTTCCTGCCCGCCCGACAGTCAAGCTGCCGGATTTCACAGGAAACTTTGCAAGACGGCTACGGATGCTTTAGACCCAATAAACGTGAGTACCACTTGTGGCGCCGGGATTACCGCGGCGGCTGGCACCGGTCTTACCCACTCACTTATTCGCCATGCTTTTAAAACATGGCAAAAGCCAACTCAAAGAGCTGGCACGTTGGGTCCCCTCGTCACGCTTTCGCGCATTGCGAAGGTTTCGCGACTGCTGCACCCCGTAGGGCTGGCACCCTTTTCTCAGTGTGCCTCTGGAGGCTCCCACTCTCATGGCCCCTACAGATCACAGGTTTGGTGGTCCATTACACCACCAACTGCCTAATCTGCCGCTGAGCCATCCTTGGGCCCCGAAGGATTTCAAAGACGGGCTCTTCCAAGGTCCGTCTTCTATAGGGAATTAGCCTCACTTTCGCGAGGTTATTCCCTTCCCAAGGGTAGGTTCTCAACGTGTTACGCAGCCTTACGCCACCGGTTTGATGTAATCTCCCCAGTAGACTTGCATGTCTTAATCGGACCCAACTAGCGGTACTCTCCCGCAGGATCAACGGGAACTTCCTCATAGCAAATCATTACTTGATTTGCTCAGAATTTCGGCCGCAACTAAAATGTGCTTTATACTCTTATCTTCTCCATTGTCCCAATTCGAGTATGAATTGGAACTCACGCAATGCACTCTGACACGGATTTTTGCCCGGGTGTCAGAGCCTCGCAATTGCCGTTGCGAGTAAACAATCAGAGCATTTGCTTTTCAAATGCCCTTCACTAATCTTAGCATAGGGCTCATCAAAATTCGCCCAAAGAAATGTATTAAAATTTAATTTATAAATATTTCGTTTACTTGAATTTCACACATACTTAAAAATGCGGGGGGGAGGATTCGAACCTCCGAAGGCACTAAGCCAATGGTTCTTGAGACCATCCCCTTAGACCGCTCGGGCACCCCCGCAATTTTAAAAGTTCTAAGGTCGAACATTTATTGATTGTTACTTACTTTGGATTTTTATGTTTTTCTTATTTTTTGATCCGAGCTACGCAGGAGCTGTGAAAAGCCCTCGATGCTCTTATCAAGCATTTTTAGAAAACTAAGAGGAGGAGAAAGATTTTTAAAAAAGAAGGTGATCGTCGAACTTAAATTATCAAAGTAACTTTAATCGGGAAAACATGGAAAATGAGGAAAAAATTTATTACGCCACTCGAAACACTCAAGAAATAGTAACCGAAGAAGAATTAAAAAGACTTTTAGAAGAAAAAAATGAATTCCACTTTTACTGGGGGATTGCACCAACAGGTTCTATACATATAGGTTATTTCGTTCCCATAATGAAAATCTTTGATCTCCTTAGAGCTGGTGGAAAAGGAAAAATTCTTATAGCCGACTATCATGGATTTTTAGACGATCAAAAAACGCCTTGGGAACAACTAAGATTAAGATCTAAGTATTATGAGGTAGTTCTTAGATCTCTTTTAGAGTACGCTTGTAAAAGATATTTGCCTAAAATTGAATTTATTAGAGGATCAGAATTTCAAACTAAAAAAGAATATATCGAAGATGTATTTAAGCTTGCAGTTAAAGTTTCCATACCCAGAGCTATGCGAGCGGCTTCGAGCATAGTAAGAAGAAAAGACAACCCACATGTTTCTGAATTATTGTATCCATTAATGCAGATAGTTGATGTAAAATATATGGAAGCGGAAGTTGTAGTAGGAGGTATAGACCAAAGACATGTTTATATGCTTGGAAGAGAAAATATGGATGAAATTGGTGGGGGGAAATATGTTTCTATTTTTACTCCCCTACTCAAATCACTTACAAATCCAAAAATTAAAATGTCTGCTAGCATACCCGAATCTTCAATTTCTGTAGTTGATAATAGAGAAAAAATTAGAGAAAAAATTTTAAAGGCGTATTGTCCGGAAAGAAATTCAACCGAAAATCCTGTAATGGATATAGTTAAATATTTATTAATTCCTATTTTTGAAAAAATAGAGATTGAAACAAAGTCAAAAGGAAGGGTTGAGTATAAGGAAATTAGAGAGTTAGAAAGAAATTTTGTAGAAGGTAAAATTCACCCCTTTGAACTAAAAGAGAGTGTAATAGAGTATCTTAACAAGTTACTAGATCCAATAAGAAGTTCCTTACAAGCCAAGGATTATTTAAATCTTGCTTGAAAAGTTATTAGTAGAGACTTCTTTAAATGAGACTATTACCTAACGTTCTTCCTAATAATAAAGATAGAATTCAAGTGTTGAAGACTTGACTTTTTGTAAGCGAATTGGGAAATCTAGTTCTGAGATTTAAATGAGCTGAATAGTCGAGCAAAGCTTAAGCTGTGGAAGGTTCCAAGTATCTAAAGGGAAAGATGCTATTACTTGACACTTTTCTCAGACTCCAATTTCTTAATGATTACGCCTTTATTTGTTGGGTATAAAAACACCATTACAAAAAATATTTGTGCTAGAAAAGTTTTGTAAGAATTTTGCATTTAAAATTTTAAAAATTAAAATTAAGACTGCCCAAGGATACCTAATCTTTTCAACTTTCTAAGTCTTTTTCGTTCTTTAAGCTTCTTTCTATACCACTTCC
The DNA here is from genome assembly GCA_049969975.1 of Candidatus Nanoarchaeia archaeon. Classification (GTDB taxonomy): domain Archaea; phylum Nanobdellota; class Nanobdellia; order UBA10117; family UBA10117; genus JAWAPU01. The sequence goes on along the minus strand of JBMFNW010000001.1, from coordinate 40,070 downwards.
AACGTCCTCTATAACCTGATTTGTTTTTCTTTTTCCACTTTCGAGATGAGCGCTTCATATGTTAGTTTGTGCAAATTTGTTTTAAAAAGTTTTACATTTGTTCAACTTCCTCTATACCTAACAAATTAAATACTCTTCTCAAAACATAAATGAATGCGCATACTAACGCTAACCTTGTTTGCAAAACAGCACCTTTTGCTTTTGCCACTGGACAATTTTCATAAAATTCGCTGAAAACTTTTGCTAAATCAAAAGCATAGTTTGCAATTATGTTTGGTGCATACTGTTCCATTGCTTTAGCAAATAAATCTTTGAATTCGAGTAATTTTTTAAGAAGAGCACTTTCCGAAGGATGTTCTAAAATAAAAGTTCCTTTAAAGTTTATTTTTTTCTTAACTTTTTTTAAAATGTTTTTTGCTCGAACAAGTGCGTAAAGTAAATAAGGCCCTGTTTCGCCTTCGAAAGAAGTTACACTTTCGACATCGAAATCAATTGTTTTATCTAAAGATTGTTTTAACATTGCAATTTTGAGGGCTGCAAGCGCAACTTTTTCAGCAACAGACTCAATTTTTTGCATCGATAAAGTTGGATTTCTTCTTTTAACTTCACTAGTTGCTTTTTCTTTTGCTTTAGTCCAAACTTCTTCAAAAGCTTCAATCTCTCCAGCTCTAGAGGCCATTTTTTTGCCGCGAATCAGCACAAGTCCGTATCCCAAATGTTGGCAAGCTTTAGCTTTAGCAACACCCATTAGTTCAAGCGTTTTAAAAAGTTGTTTGAAATAATGACTTTGCTCTGCTGCAACAACATATAGTGATTTATCAATTTTAAACTTTTCAAATTTCTGCACTGCTAATGCGAGATCTCGTGTTGAATAAAGTGCTGTACCATCAGATTTTAATAGAACAAAAATACCTAAGCCATATTTTGATAAATCAACAATAACTGCACCATGATCTAATTTAGCTACACCTTTTTTTAGAAGTTTTGTAACAAGAGCTTTTCCAAGTTTACTCAATTTTGATTCATAAAAAGTAACATCTGTTTTTATACCAATTTTTTTATAAATATTTTCAAATTCGGACAAACTGAGCTTTCTCGTTTTTTTCCAAATAGCAAGTAATTTTTTATCTTTACCATCTTCAAGTGCACGTAAAATTTTTGAAACTTCTTCGTGATATTCTTCGTGCTTTTCAAATTTTTTGCAAGCATTTACATAAATCTCTGCTAGCCATTTTGCCACATCTTTTTTAGGTAGATCTCCTTTGTAAAATTTTGTAAAAAACCACAACCATTTTGCTACATGCATTCCAATATCGCCGATGTAATTTGCAGTTATCACATCATAGCCATAAAAGCGTGCCATGCGCGCCAAACTATCACTTATACAAATATTTCTAAAATGTCCTATGTGAAATGCTTTGTGTGTATTCGGTTGGCCAAAGCCTTCGATCATAAGTCGAATATTTTTTTTCTCCCCAGCACCAAAATTTTCTTTTTCTCGCAAAATTTTTGCTAGCCCAGCAGATGCTAAATAATTTTTGTCTAAAAAGAAATTAATATATGCTCCCTTAAGTTCTACTTTAGAAATACTTTTTGGTTTTTTAAAATTTAAAATAATATCTTTAGCAATCTGTTCTGGATTTGATATGAGCTCACTTTTTAATTTATAGCAAGGTAATGTCAGATCACCAAATGAAGGATTTTTTGGAACTTCTAGCAGAGCTGCAATTTCGTGTGCTGTACGTTTTGCTGCTGCAGCAAGAGCTACAGAAAGTTCTTTTTTAACCTCCTCAAGCATGGTTTTGATTGGCAGTCTGGATTTTTAATCCTTCTGCTTAAATTCTTCTATCAAATTCAAACGCTTTCTTTTAGGTATTTGATTAAGCAAAAGTTTGCCTCTCAAAATGCCCAAACCCAAACAATCTGATCTGTATTTTACAATAACATAGCCATCAGAAGCTTTTGATTTTTCAACTTCTTTTTCTAAACGCAAATCTTTTCCACTTATAAATGCTTTTGCTTGTGCTTCATCGAGTTGAACTATGTTTTTTGTTGCATACTTGCCAAATTGTTGTATAAAAGTTGTCGTTGGTTTTGTTACTTTGCCGTATCTGAGTGCTGCGTAGCCTAAATCACAAACATTTAGAATTTTTTGCAAGTACTCTTTACAACCTTTGGCACAAATTCTTATTTCTGCTTTTGTTCGATAAAAATCATAATTGTCAAAAACTGCTTTTGAAAAGCCAAAACGCTCTACTAAGTAATTCAAAGCAGAATCTCGCTCATTGCTTGAGAGAAATTCAAACATCATTTTTTCTTATTTTTGCTACAAAAAAACCTCCACTATTATTTAAATGAGGCCAAATTCGTGCACAAAATTTGACTTCTCCAACATAACGTTTGCCATCAAATTCTTCAATGCCTGGAGCAATTTTAAAGCCTTTTAAACATATTTTTTCCAATTTTGCTGTTTGGTATTTTCTTAGTAAAAAATCTATAACCTCTTCATTTTCTTCTGGAGCAAAAGTACATGTCGAATAAACCAAACAACCTCCATTCTTTAGCAATTGAAATGCAGAATCTATCAATGCTTTTTGCAAACTAGAAAATTTTTTTACATAATCAAAACTCCACCTAGATAAAACAGACCAATCTTTCCTAATTTGGCCTTCAGAACTGCACGGCACATCTAGTAAAATTTTATCAAATTTTTGCTTTTTAGAAATTGCCCTGCCATCCATTAAAGAAATTGCAACATTTAAACAGCCACATTTTTCTAAATTATGTTTTAATGGTTTCAATCTTCTCCAATCAACATCGTTTGCTAAAATCAATGGCTTATTTTGCATCATTTGTGAAATTTGGGTTGTTTTTGAGCCTGGCGCTGCACACATATCTAAAATAAGTTCTCCAGGCTTTGGTTCTAAAACAACTGGCGGTATCATCGAAACAACTTCTTGCATATAAATGTAACCCATAAAATGCTCAACAGATAGCCCAGGTCTTAGTTCTGATTTTAGCACAAACCCATCTTTGTAAAAAGGTACTGCTTCAATTTCCCAGCCTTGGGCTCTGAGCCTTTCTATTAAAAAGTTTCTAGAAATTTTATTTGTACAAATTCTAAATGATGGCTCAAGGGGCTCTTCTAAAATTCTAAAAAATTCCTTTGGTCTAGGTGCAATTTTATTATATTTCTCTCTAAAAGCTTTTGGAATTATTACTTTTGACATTTGTCGAGCACCCAATTTACTACTGCAATAACTGTTGAAGCTAAGTAAATTTGTGAGCCAAGAGATAGTGCTTTACCTTTTCTCAAGCAAAATTTAAATTCTGCCTTTGGCAAGCCTTTTTGATCGCCTAAAACAAAAGTTGGGCTTACTAATTTAGTTTTTTCTATTTGCTCGCCTTTAGGATCTAATACAAGCACATTTGCAGAATCTTTAACAAGATCTTGAAATGATTTTTTAGAAACAAAAACGCCTTCATGAATAAATAACCATTCTTTACATAACAATTCTTTACATTCTCTTTTTTGTTCTATGTTATGCAAAATCACTCTTCGCAAACATTTCTTAATTAAAGCTGCAATGCTTTTTTCAGATGGCTCAACGCCGCTGAGTTTTGCACCATCAAACCTAATTGCTACCGGTGGACTTGGTCCGCCATTGAGACTAATTAAAATTTGAGTATCTTTCCTAATTCTATCAGAAAGCCAAAGTGCGGTTATAACGCATCTACAAACTAAATCTAGCCGACCTGCCTTATAAAGCTCGTCTATATCGAAGTTTGGATTTGTTGTGGCGTGGGAGTAAAGGATAAACGTCCTAGACATAAATAAATTTAAAAAAATATAAATTTAAACTTTTATTATGAAAGTTGTAATTTTAGCTGCGGGGCTTGGGACAAGACTTCGCCCAATAACATATCAAACACCTAAACCATTAATACCTATTCTCGGCAAACCTTTCCTCTGGTATTGCTTAGAAAATTTTCGTACTGCCAAGTTCAATGATTTTATCATTGTTGCGCATTATATGATTGATAAAATTTCTGCATTCGTCAAAAATTACAAAGCAGAAACGGGCTGTAAAATAGAAATTATAGATCAAGGCAGCCCAAATGCCGGCACAGGACATGCAGTCTTATCTGTAAAGAAATTAGTAAATGAAAACTTTATTGTAGCTATGTCTGATAATCTTTTTTCTCCAAAAGATCTTTCCAAATTTGCTATAAATGATAATTACATTTATGTTGGTGCGATTCGGCATCAAAATCCAGAACGCTACGGCAATTTGCTATTTAATGGAAATTTTTTAAAAGAAATTGTAGAAAAGCCCAAAACCAAAGTTAGCGATTTTATTAATGCTGGCATTTATAAATTTACACCCGAAATATTTTTTGCACTTGAAAAAATAAAACCTTCTCCGAGAGGAGAGCTAGAACTTACTGATGCCATTACTTTGCTTTGTGCAGAAAAGAAAGTTAAAACAATATTTTTAGAAGATTATTGGCTAGACTTAAGCAGGCCGGAAGATATTCAAAAAATAGAAGAGTTTCTAAAAATTATTTTGCCTTAAAAGTTCGAGCACTTTTTGCTTAAATGCATCTAAGTCTTTCGGTCTAACGGTGCCACCCGCTGCTTCTGGGTGTCCGCCGCCACGTCCGCCAAAAGGTTCTGTTGCAGCTTTAGCCAACTTGCTGCAATCTATAAGCCCCTTTGCTTGTCTAAAACTTATTTTAATCCTATTTGCTTCTTCATTTAAAACAATAAAAAGAAGATCTGGTCTTTGTTGAGCTAAAATTGTTGCCACAGAAAAAGCTATTTTGTGCTTTGGTTTTAAGTAAAGCCAAACTAATTTTTCTTTGGGATGCAAAACAGCAATTCTTTTCCAATTTTGCACATAATAATCTATTTCCGCCCTTCTTTCCTCTCGAATTTTAGTCAAAAGTTTTGCTTCAGAATATTTTTTTTCTAAAATATCTGCAGGTCTTTCAGCTTTAATACAAAGTTCTAAGGCTTTTTTATCCCCTTGTTTGACATCTTGGCCTGCATTCAACACCGAAGCAATAAAACCTAACTTTGATTCGAAACCATAACTTTTTTGTCCAAGTTCTGGCCATTTTTCAAATACAAAATCTAAAAACTCTTTCCAAGCCTCTCCTGCCAAATCGTTAACAATACCAACTGCTGCGAGCCAAGCAAACCCAGAGCAGTCAAATATTTTAGAACAAACATCATATACTAACTTTGCACCCGGATAACGTGTGCCTGGTAATTTTGAAAAAAATTGTGGGTGGACATGTAAAATACCATACCGATTTAAATCTTCGGTTAAAGCATGATGATCGAGAACTAAAATTTTGGATTGCTCTGCTAATTTTAAAGTTTGATCTTTCCAAGCATCGGCAGAAATGTCTGCAAATATTATATATTTGTGCACATTTATTTTATTCACATTTATTTTATTTAATCTGTTTGGACTTGCCTCAATTACTTTAGGTCTTTCCCCGAATAGCTCTAAATAAGTTTTGAGAAGAATTGCTGCCGAGGCAATACCGTCTCCACAGCCTGCGTGATAAAGTATTACTGTACTTTCTGGCCTGCTTTCTTTAATCCATTTTGCAGCGTTTTCGAGTAAATCAAACATTGGCAAAAGTAAAAATAAGACTTAAAAAGCATTTTGACAATATTTTTGGTGGGCCGGTAGCTTAGCCTGGTGGAGCGGCCGTCTTATATGACGCAGAAGCGCAAGCTTCTGTCTAAGCCAGCGGCAGGTCGGCGGTTCGAATCCGCCCCGGCCCATGCCCCCGTCGTCTAGCCCGGTCAAGGATGGCGGCCTTTCGAGCCGTCGGCATGGGTTCAAATCCCGTCGGGGGCACTAAAATTCATTTTACTTATCAAACAAAAAAGCACAAAAAAATAAAAAATGCAATTAAACCAACCACTCATTCTTTGCTAATTTTTCAGGAACATATTTTTCTGTTATAAAAGAAATGTATTTAGAAGATAGCGATTCTAGCTCTAGCTTAAAATTAAGCTCTAACATTTTTTTCAATTCGGCTTGCCACTCTTTCTTTTGGAACCAAGGATACCTTAAAATTTCAGAAATTCGCTTTTTGTCAACATCTTTTAATGAGATTACAACTTCTTTAGGAAGTTTATATTTCTCATAATCAAAAATACTCAGCCCAATAAATCTTGCTTCTGGAATTGCCATGCGTGTTGATTCATAAGCAAGATTGATTGAACCTTGTTTTATCACCGAATATATATAAAATCCATAAGGATCTGCATCAACAAGAACATAAATAGGTAATTTTAATTCATCATGCATTCTTCGCATTAACATCCTAACCCCTCTTGTAGGAACTCCTTGGCCATGAATAATCAGACACTTGTGTTTTTTCCAAAACTTATCTTCATTAAATCTTCTCCAAACTGCATCTTTTTCAATAAACAAAACAAAATCTGCATCGCAGTCTTTAAATTGTATAATTTCAGGCCCAACTATAGAAGGTACTGCCCAACCACCAGAACCCATTTTTCTTAAATCAATTGCATCACCAGAATCAACAATTGTTAAATTACCAACCATTGCACCTCTAGTCATAGCAAAAAGATGCAACTCTTCGCGTAGCGCATCAAAACCAACTTCTATATCTTCTATTATTGGATCACTCTCATATTGCTCTTCAAATGTTACTTCATTTAGGCCGGGGATTGTGTGCTTAGTCCTATAATACAAATCTCTTATAGATGTCGTTTTGCCAGACTCAATGAGTTCTTTAATAGCTGCCGCAATTAAAAATGTTTGTACAAATTTTTTTGCTTGAGCGATGTTGAAAAAACTTCGTGTTTGTTTTTTATCACCTAGTTTTATCATACGGCTTTGTTCATCAAAATAGACGTTTGCCAAAGTTCTAAGAGGAATTTTAATTTTTGGATTTTGTTTTTGTTCCAAAAATTTTATAACTTCTTCTGCCTTTTCCTTAAACTTTTGAATAATTTCTTCATCTTTTGATTTTCTAACTTCATTCATTTTCTTCCTCCTCTACACGGAATGCTCCGATTTTTCTAGCTCGTTTAGTAGGAACTTTTTCTTCAACTTTTTCTTCTTCTGTTTCTTTAATAGTTGCAGCAACTTCTTCTGATATGCTTACAATTTTCTTTATCAAATCTTCTTTTGGCAAGTTTGCCAAGGCTGCCAAAGAAGCTGCGAGCTCTTCCGAATAACTCTTAAATATATTTGCTCTTTGTTTTGCTGCTTCAACTTTGTGTTTTTTACTAAGATGTGCTTGCAAAGCTCTACCTAACTCTTGTAAGGCCAGCTTAGCTTCTTTAATTATTTCAGGATAGTGTGCAATGGCTTCTTTAGATTCGGATGTAAAGGGTGCCCAAACAGAAGCCATGTGAAGCAAAATAATTGCTGGACCTATTGGAAGATTTTTGCCAGATTGCTGCAAGCCGTAGTTTTTCCAATCGACAGACATAACTGCTTCTGTAAGTGCACAAGCTCCTTGTTGGTAAAGCAAAGGTACCCTGTTTGCAAATCTAAAAAGCTTGACGGGTTGGTCGGCTGGTAAATCGGGCGAAAGTAAAATGGCTGCTTCGATTAAAAAAGGATTTCCTCTATAAACTGCAGGTGCTCGTGTAACAGCGTGCACAAATTCGGCATTATACTCTTCCTCTAAACTCTTTTTTAAGAGCTCCGCACCAATCGGGACTAAACATGTTGTTGTAGGACTCATTATTTTTGCACCATGCATTGCTTTTATCAATTTATCTGCTTGCTCTAAAGAAAGAAATTTTGGACCTAACTTCGGGTCTAAACCTGCTGTTTTTAAAATTTCTTCTGCAGTTCCCTCGCCAACACGATCAAATTCAGATGTTAAGAAAGATTTTAATGTTCGAGCAGAAGTTTCTTTGAGCATTCTGAGCAAAAGGCCAAGTTCGATACCGTGTGGGTGTGGCTTAATTTCAACTGGTTCTTTCGGTAAAATATCTGTTACTCGCTGAAATTCGAATTTTTGCCCAAGTGGATCGATATAAATTATTGTCGCGTGTGGATTAACTATCGCTGTTTCTTTTAAATATTCTATCACAGAAGCTCTTTTTTCTACATATTTAGCCTCGAGTTCTACTTCAACTCTCACTCCATGCTCTTTTTTCCAATCAAGCTCTGTTTGAGTTATGATTTCTGGCGAGTTTGTTTTAACATCAATTTTAAGCTCTAAAACAGTTGCAAGTTTATCTTTTTCTGTTTTAGAAATAATTCTTGCAGGCTTTCCAGTTGTTAGCTGTGCGTACAAAATCGCTGCCGAAGCACCAATACCTTGTTGACCGCGGCTTTGTATGCCGCCAAAGACTCTAAACTTAGAACCATACAAAAGCTTACCAAAAGCATTTGCAACATGCTCTTTAGGTATACCAATACCATTATCCTCAACAATTACTTTATATCTCGTATCTGAAACTTTTTGTATTTGAACAAAAATTTCTGGTAAAATTCTGCCTTTTTCTGCTGAATCTAAACTATTATCTACAAATTCTTTAACTGTTGTGAGAAGAGCCCTTATTGGATTATCAAAACCGAGGAGATGTCTATTTTTCTCGAAAAATTCTGCTACAGATATTCCTTTAAGTACTTCATTTGCCATGGCTTTCAAGGAACTTATACACAGAGCGATGAGATGCGCCTAATAAAAACATTTCTATTGCTTTATGTGCTAATAAAACATTTTCTGAAGGACCAATAATGGCTACAGTTTTGCCATAAATAGAAATGTATGTGTTAGTGTGTTCTTCTATAAATCTTCTAGTTTTGCCTTTCGTTCCAATCAAAACACCCCTAATGCGACGTAAATTGTTTTTGTTTCTGCGTACATACTCCTCAATATTTATTAAATCCAAAACATTGCCCTCTTTTAAAAGCTCTTTAGCTACATCAGGACTAAAGCCTCGCCCAATTGCTTGTACGATATCTTTGGCAATGAAAATAGAGTTTATGTCTTGGCCAGAAATTGCTATAAGCCCTTCAGAGCTGTCCACATTAATTTTTACTTTGCAAAGTTTTTCTAACATTTTTTTAGTTGCACCTTTTTGGCCTATTAAAACAGCAATTCTCGCTTTTGGTATTAATATCTCTTCTTTGAAAGCCATTAGAATTCTTCCTTGAGCAAAGTTTTAAGATAGTTGTTTCGCTTTAGCCAAGCAACTTGATTACTTGTATAAACATAAAGAATATCGCCTTTTTTATCGCCTTCAAATTCCCAAGGTTTTACTATTACAATATTATCTGGTCGAACATATAAAGTGCGTTGAAGATGCCCGGGTACTCTACAAATTCTGACTTTACCATCTGAACAAACAACTCTAGATTTTCCAAAACCAAGTCTAGTTTCTACTATTCCCAAAACTTCTTTTTCCTTTGGCAGCCTAACTTTGGTCTCTGCTTGCTCAATTTCTTTATTCATGAAAAAATGCTTAAATTTTATTTAAAAAGACTTTCGCAAGACTTTCGCAATTGCATATATAACATATAAAAATGTTCGACGTTGCGCTGGCAAACAAAATCGTGATGCCTAAAGCCGCCACCAAAAGCTTTAGGTATGTGCAAAAGCTCATGTATTAAAACTTTGGTTTGCTCTTCGATAGGTAAATTGTCAAATCGTTCTGCTATAACTTCAATGATATATGCTGGTTTTGCTTGCAATGCTGCTTGCCATATTTTACTCAAGCCATAACATCTCGCAATTGCTTTAGAACTTGTACCATAGCTTCTAAAGCAAAATATTCTTTTCGTGTCTAAATGTTGCATATTTAATACTCTAACTATATCTGCAATTCTTTGCTCAACATCTTGTGCTCGCAAATATTTCATTTCTAAATTTTATTCTAACATAGCCAAAATAGTTATTTTATATTTTGGCCTGTTTTTACTTCTATCCCAGCTATAAGCTTTTGAACTTTCTTTTGTTCTAAATTTATATTTGCGTTTTAACAAAGCTACAGAACTTCTAAGCGCTTCTGTTGTTATAAAATAAATGTCTGCACCATGTTTGGATTGTTTTATTTCTAAAATCTCGTCTAAAATTTTATCCGAACTAAGCATCCCAATAATTTCATCTATTTTTCTTAAATCCCCTCTGAGTTGTAAAATTCCTTCATAGCTCTTTCTTCCTTTTGCCGCATCTCGCGCGCAAAGCTTATCTGTTATATAAAGTCCAATTGGAATTATTGTTGTAAAACGTTTTCCAGCAATTGATAAGTCTAACTCTACTTTTCCTTCTTCACCTTCTTGTAAAATTTTAATATCGTCCAGCTCTACGCCTGCTGGCAATTTTAGCCTGTCTAAAATTTCTTTTATAAAAAACTCTTCATGTTGTGAGTAACTTTCATACCATATACCTTTGTACAAAACAGCATCGCATAGAGGACAAGCATAAAGTACTATTTCTTTTGGTAAAGCAATTTTTATTTTCTTAAAAAAACATTCAGGACAAAGAGAATTGAGCAAAATCTCGCTTTCAATCCCACACATAGCACAAAACTTTGTTTTAATACCCATAATATTTTAAATCTCTGTGCCTTAATAATATTTATGCGAATGTGTGAAGTTTGTGGAGAAAATCCAGCAAAAGCAAAAGTTAAAATAAATAGCACAATTCTTTCTGTGTGCGAAAGCTGTGCTCAATTTGGAGTACTTATCGAAATGCCTAAAGTACAAACACAATCTAGCCAACCAAGCTTTAAAATAGTTGAGCATTTAGAAAATCAACAAGAATCTTTGGTACCAAATTATGCACAGCTCATAAAACAAGCGCGCTCAGCCGCTGGCTTAAATCAAGAAGAATTTGCGGCTAAATTGAGCATTCCTTTAAATGTGCTAAAGTTAGCTGAAGCTGGCAAAAGGCTTGAAATACCTTTTGCAAAAAAAATTGAAAAAGTACTAAAAATAAAATTAGTTGAAAGTTAAGCTACTAAAGCAGTTTTTCTATTTTTCTAATTATTGGGAACAGAAATACCAAAAGGCCTAGCCAAACAAACATTGTAGCTAAAAGCCAAGTCAAAAGCATGGGCTGAATCTCGAAAGACATTAGCAACATACCGAAAGTTATTACTAAAGAACCAACAAAAGTCAGCACAATTTCGTGCCCAAAAAACTTAACTTTTTTTTCAACAACTTCTTTGGCCATATTAATTATAGAAAATCTTTATTTAAAATCTTTGCTCTTTTCTTTAAAACCATTGTGCTGAAGCGCCGGCGCCAGGATTTGAACCTGGAAGCCCTTGCGGGCATACGCTCTCGAGGCGTACGCATTACCTGGTTCTGCCACGCCGGCAGAATTTTAATTAAAATTGATCTTAAAAAGCCTTTTATTTTGGACTTGTTTGCTTTACACATGGCTTATGAGATTGTTGCTGGCAGGACACCAAAACAACTAGAAAAGCTTGGCCTTGCAGGTACAATTTTCTTAGGTAAAAACTATGTAAGCTTTGACAGCACAGTAAGCCTTGCAAATCCAATTTATTTAGATGTTGCAAATCCGCACGTTATTTTGGTTTGTGGCAAGCGAGGGAGTGGTAAAAGCTACACGCTTTCAGTTATTGCTGAAGGTATTGTTGACTTGCCTCCAAATATTTCTACAAACATTGCGGGCTTAATTTTTGATACGATGGGTATTTTTTGGACAATGAAATACCCTAATTACAGAGATGATGCATTGCTTCGAGAATGGGGTTTAAGACCGAAAAACTATTCACCTTTAGTATATGTTCCTTTCGGCCTTTATGAAAATTATCAAAGCCAAGGCGTGCCTGTAGATTTTCCGTTTGCAATAAAACCTTCAGAAGTAAGTGCAGATAGTTGGTGTGAAATTTTTGACCTTGATTTAATATCTGGTCCTGGAACTCTCATCGATCGCGCATTAGAGGCTGCTCGAGAAAAATATGGAGAAGATTTTGATATCGATGAACTTATTGAGTGTGCTAAACAAGATTCTAGATCGAGCACTGAAGAAAAAAATATTGTTGAAAATAGATTTCAAGCAGCTAAAAGATGGGGTTTATTTAAGAAAGAAGGTACACCAATTACAGAACTATTTAGGGGCGGTACGACGACAATTTTAGATCTTTCGGCGTATGCACAACTTGAAGGTGGAGATCGTATTAAAGCGCTTGTAATTGGATTGGTATGCAAAAAAATACTTGAGCAAAGAATGGCTGCAAGAAAAGCTGAAGAAATTAAATTAATTTCCGAAGGCGGTTTTATATTTGGCGAAGAAGCAGCAGTTACAGAAGCCAAAGCTCCACTTGTTTGGATTTTCATTGACGAAGCACACGAATTTTTACCAAAAGAAACTGAAAAACAAACTTTGGCTTCAGAACCGCTCATAAAAATCTTAAGAGAAGGCAGGCAGCCAGGAATTTCGCTTGTTTTAGCAACACAACAGCCAGGCAAAATTCATACAGATGTAATGACCCAAGCAGATATTGTAATATCTCATAGACTAACCGCAAAAATAGATATAGAAGCTCTAAATTTAATAGCTGCAACATATTTGCCATACGCAATTCAAAAATACATAGACGAGCTTCCACCAGACAAAGGCACTGCGGTCCTCATAGATGACAAATTAGAGAGAATATTTCCAATGCGGGTCAGGCCAAAAATGTCTTGGCATGGTGGTGAGGATCCAACAGCAATAAGAGAAACGCTTCGAGCTTATGGGTTAGCACTTTAATTTTTACGCTTTATTTTTACAAATGCTTTGTTCACTAAACAAAAACTTATATTTCTTACTCAAAACTTAAAACTAATGCTTAAAATACCAATAAGCAAAATAATTGAAAAAATAAGAGAAGAATCCGGCTTGCCAGAAAGCGAAATAAAAGAAAAAATACAAGCAAAAATATCTGAACTCAAAGGGCTTGTTTCTGAAGAAGGTGCTGCATTTATAGTAGCATCAGAACTTGGAATAAACTTATTAAATCAACCACAAAGCAAAACTTGGAAAATTTCTGATCTTGTTCCTGGCATAGGCCTCGTAGATGTTGAAGGCTATGTTGATAGAACATTCCGCATTATTCCTTACACAAAAGGAAACGAAGCTAAAGAAGTTGGCTCTTTTTTACTTCGTGATGAAAGTGGTGAAATACGAGTTGTTTTGTGGGATGATAAAGTAAATTTGCTAAAAGAAGGTAAAATAAAAGGCAAAATAAAAATAAAATATGCACAAGTTAAACAAAATGCTGCTGGTATGAACGAACTTCACGCAGGAAATCGTACTATTATATCCTTTTTAGACAGCTCTGCAGAATGCCTTATTCCAAAAAAAACAATTTCGGACTTGGCTTTAGGTCAAAAAGCAGAAATTCTTGCTGAAATAGTAAAAATATTCCCGCCAAAATGGTTCCCTATTTGTCCAACTTGTGGCAAAAAAGCAGTCCTTGCACCAGAAGGTTTTGTTTGTCCAATACATAAAGTAATAGATCCACAAAAAAGACTTTTAATAAGTTTTTACTTAGACGATGGCACTGGAGTGATCAGAGCCAGCGCATTTGGTAAAAACGCTGAGCTGCTATGGTCCTGCACTGGAATCGAATGTAAGCCTGATTTGGAAATTTTGGAAAACTTACAACATGCTCTTTTAGGAAAAACAATTCTTGCTAAAGGTACTGTTCGCAAAAGTAAAATTTCAGACAGACTTGAATTTGCAATATTTGAAATACAGCCAAATCCAAATCCAAAAGATATTATAGTAGAATTAATGAGTAAATTAAATGGGCAAATAAAACAAAATGAGTAAAATGGTGAAAAAAACTGATGAAAATGATGAAAAAAATGAAATTGTTGAAGAAAGCGAAATTAAAAAAATAGAAGATTTGCCGGGCATAAGCAAAGCAACTGCAGAAAAGCTTTATGCTGCAGGAATAACAGATCTTGTGTCGCTAGCAGTAGCATCGCCACAGCTATTAGCAGAGGCTGCAGAACTTTCAAAAGAAACTGCTTTAAAAGCCATTCAAATTGCTCGCTCAGCTATTAAAATAGGTTTCAAAACAGGCGATGAAGTTTTAAAAGAGCGTGAAAAAACAGAAAGAATTACAACTGGAAGTAAAGTGCTTGACGGTCTTTTGGGTGGCGGCATAGAAACTAGAGCAATTACCGAAGCATTTGGAGAGTTTGGAAGTTCAAAAACACAACTAGCATTTCAACTTTCGGTAAACGTTCAACTTCCTAAAGAACGAGGAGGTTTAGAAGGCCAAGTAGCATTTATTGATACTGAGGGAACATTTAGACCTGAAAGAATAAGGCAGCTTGCACTTGCACAAAATCTAGACCCAATTAAGACTTTACAAAACATAAAAGTGGCGCGAGCATATAGTTCAGACCATCAAATGCTTCTTGCTGAAAAAATTGATGAAGCAATTAGGAAAGAAAATTTAAACATTAGATTAATTGTTGTAGATTCGCTCACAGCATTATTCCGTTCTGAATATGCGGGTAGAGGAAATTTGGCAGACAGGCAGCAGAGGCTAAATCGTCACATACACACGCTGCAAAAACTTGCTGATACGCATAATTTGGCTGTGTTTGTCACAAATCAAGTCATGGCAAATCCTGCAATCTTTTTTGGCAACCCAACACAAGCGATAGGAGGCAATATTGTGGGCCACGGCTCAACGTATCGAATTTATTTAAGAAAAGCAAAAGGAGAAAAAAGAATTGCTCGTTTAATCGATAGCCCGCATTTACCAGAAGGCGAAGTAGTATTTATGCTAACAGCTGAAGGTATTAAAGACGAAAGCTAAAATGGCTGTCTGGCTAGGCGAAGATGTTGCTAAATATGTAAAAGGCCAACCAATTAAAATAAATCCCAATGGAGTTGATATAAAAATTTCAGAAATTTGGCGCATTCCAGAAAATGCAGAAGTACTAGTGCATGGGCAAAATAGGATGATTAGTCCGCCAAAAATAAAAGTCGAACCAAAAGATGGTTTTTGGGAACTCAAAAGAGGAATTTATGAAATAAGACTTGCAAATGAAATAACAATACCGCCGGAAGCCACTGGTTTGACTTTTCCGCGATCCACATTCAATAGGCTTGGCATAATAAAAGCAGAAAGTGCTGTTTGGGATTCTGGCTATCGTGGTTTTGGTACACAAACAATATTTGTTGCTGTCAAAACAGCTAAAATACACGTTGATGAAGCTTGGGTGCAACTTATTTTTATAGACAATAAAGAACGAGCAAAAATGCTTTATAATGGCCATTGGCAGGGTGAAAAGTAGGTTAAAATGCTTAGCTTTGCACTAATTTGTGTGGCAATAATTTTAACAGCAATTGCAACAATATCCGATCTTAAAACAAAATTAATACCTGATTGGTCTTCATATGCTCTTCTTGCAATTGGTTTACTGGGAAATGCGGCTGTATCAATAAATCAAACGAGCCCTTGGCCTTTTGTAAAAGCTTTGTTAGGTGCAGCCATTTTTTTCGGTGCAGGCTATTTTCTTTATCGCATTGGTGCTTGGGGAGGTGGCGATGTTAAACTCGTTAGTGGTCTTGGCGCAGTGCTTGGCCCAGCAGAGCCTATTGCAATTTGGCCTGCTCTTTTTTCTTTTTGGCTAAATGCGCTCATATTTGGTGCAATATTTGGTATTGCAGGAATGGTTCTGCTTCTTTGGCGAAATAGAAAAGCAATTGTATCAAAAATTCAAAAAAATAAAAAAATAAAAATCATACTAGCTTTTGGCACATCTTCTCTTATAATATTAAGCATTTTTAGTATGCTAATTAGTCAAATTTTATTTATTTTATTCGTTGCATTTCTTATATTTTCTGTTTTTCTGTTCAAAACTTTTGAAGAAGAGTGCTTCTTTAAAAAATTAAAACCTAGCCAACTTGTTGAGGGTGATTGGATTGTAGATGAAATTGTCCTTGATAATTTTGTTTATAAACCAAAGAAAATTGGTGTAGAGGCACAAGATATTCGCGCTCTCATAGAGCTTGAAAAAGCGGGCAAATTAAAAGAAGTAAAAGTTAAAGATGGCATTCCTTATGTACCAGCACTATTTGCTGCATTACTAATGTCTTTGCTAAAAGTAGATCTTTTTTATGCTTTCCTAAGCATGTTTTGGTTTTAGTTTAATTATTTTTCCTTTTGTCTCTTCTCGTTTTTCTACTTCTGTCTTTACTTCTTCTGGTCTTTGCTCAGATGTTTGAATTTGTGTTTTTGCAAATGCAGCCTTTGCACCTTCAATAAGCTTTTTTTGCACCTCTTCGAATTGCTCTTCTTTGAACTGTAGCGGCTGCCAGTCCAAAACTACTTTATCATCTTTAAATCTTGGAATTATGTGAAAATGAACGTGTGGAACTATTTGGCCAGCTGCTGAGCCATTATTTTGAAGCACATTTACTCCTTCTGCTCCCAAAGCCTCAACTTCTGCACTAATTAGAACTTTTATTAGTTCTAAAAGGCTTGCATTAAGCTCTTGCGGTATTTGGGGCAAATAAGTATAGTGCTGCCTTGGAATAACAAGCACATGACCAAGATTTGCAGGTTTTATGTCTAGAAAAGCTAAGAGGTCTTTGCTGCTATAAATCATTCTCGTCGGAATTTCACCATTTGCAATTTTGCAAAAAACACACTCAGGCATTTTTCCCTCCAAAGCCTCGTGCAAGCACGGCATCTAACAATCTGTGTGTGGCTGAGACAAATGCTGCTAATCTCATAGAAATTTTTCTTTCTAAATGCTCTTTCAACACTTCTGCAAAAGCTCCAGACATAACTTTTTGAAGTTTTTGGCAAACTTCTTCCTCTTCCCAATAATAGCCTGTTCTATTTTGTACCCATTCTAAATAACTTACCGTAACACCGCCAGAATTGCAAAGTATGTCTGGAATTAAGAAAATATTCTTCTTTTCTATTATTGGATCTGCTTCAGGTAAAGTTGGACCGTTTGCTGCTTCTGCAAGTATCTTACATTTCAAATTTTCTGCAATTTTTGCGTTTATTTGGCCTTCGAGAGCAGCTGGTACTAAAATATCGCATTTTAAAGTCAAAATTTCTTCGTTGCTGATTTGTTTTGCATTTTGAAATCCCAAAACAGTGCCGTTTTTAGCTTTCCATTTTGCCACTGCTTCTACATCAAGACCTTCTTCGTTATAAATTCCGCCTTTTGAATCTGAAACCGCAATTATTTTAACATTGTAAAGATCTTTTAGCAATTTAGCAGACCAAAAGCCAACATTTCCAAAACCTTGCACTGCTGCCGTTGCATTACTTAAATCGAATTTCAGAAACTTTGCTGCTTCGGCAATTGAATATGCAACACCTCGCCCTGTTGCAGATTCTCTGCCTTTAGATCCGCCTAAAGAAATTGGCTTTCCTGTTATAAATCCTGGTTCATGTACTCCTTTAAGCTTTTCATATTCGTCAAGCATCCAAGCCATTTCTCGGCTAGATGTACCAACATCTGGTGCAGGAATATCTTTATCTTGACCAAGTTCTTTCCAAAAAGCTCGTACATAAGCTCTGCTTAGTCTCTCCAGCTCATTTGTACTAAGATTTTTTGGATCGCACTTTATTCCTCCTTTAGCACCTCCAAAAGGAAGTCCGGCAACAGCACATTTCCAAGTCATCCAAAAAGCAAGTGCTTTGATTGTATTAAGGCTCTCTTCTGGGTGAAAACGAATTCCTCCTTTATATGGCCCAAGCGCAGAATTATATTGAACTCGCCAAGCTTCAAATTCTTGCTCTTTGCCAGAATCGAGTTTAATTTTTAATTTTTTAGTCAAAATTTTTTCTGGCTCGCGCAGAGAATTGTAAAATTGCTCTTCAATTTTCATAACTTTTGCCAAATTTTGCAATTGTTGTTGTGCAGATTGCCACGCATCTTTTTCCATTTCGCCACCTTTTACCTTTCGCGCATATTATTATATAAAGGTTTGCTAATTACAAAAAATTTAATAAATAAGTTTTTTCAAAGTTTTAAAATGGAGGCTTTATTAGATCGTGTGCTTGAGCATACTAAAAAACTTGGTGTTGAATATGCTGAAGCCAGAATGCAACACATTTGTGGCAGTTCTTTTGTGCTCGTCAATGGAATTTTACAAGGCAGCTCTTTTGAAGAAAAAACAGGCTTAAGTATTCGCCTTTTAGTCAATAATACTTTCGGCTTTGCACACACAGACAAACTAGATGAGCAAAGTATTAGAAAAGCTGTTGAATTCGCGTATACTTTTGCTAAATTAAATAAAAAATTGGCAAGTATTAAGCTAACGCCAGCAAAGCCGATCAAAGCTGAATTTTTTGTAAAAGAAATCAAACCAATTTTAGATACGAGTGTAAAAGAAAAAATAGATTATTTAAAACAGCTTGACAGCAGCATAGTAAATGCAGCGCAAAAATATATTTCTTATTCAGATTGCGTAGACGAAAGGTTTTTTCTGAACACAGAAGGCTCGCAAATAAAATCTAGAATTCCGCGCGCTTCTGTTTTTTATTTGTTTACACTTAAAGGAAATGGCTTAGCGCAACGAATGTGGGAGTATGGCAAAACGGGCGGATTTGAAATTCTAGAACAAAGAAATTTAAACAAAGTTCTGGCTGAAGAATCTAATGAACTATTTAAAGTAATAAATGGCGACAAAATACCGCCTGGGAAATATGATCTAGTTGTTGGGCCAGAAGTTTCTGGCATAATTGCACATGAAAGTTGCGGCCATCCATTCGAAGCTGACCGCATTCTTGGTCGCGAAGCTGCGCAAGCAGGAGAGTCTTGGATCGAACCAAAAATGTTAGGTATGCAATTAGCAAAAGATTTTGTAAATGTTGTAGACGATCCAACAATAAAAGATGGTAATGGCTTTTACCTTTATGATGATGAAGGGATTCCTGCTGAGCCGAAGTACTTAATAAAAGAAGGCAAAATAAATTGTTTTCTACACAATAGAGAAAGTTCTGCTGCTCTCAATCAAAAAAACAATGGTTCTGCACGCGCAGCATCTTATGCTGTAGAGCCATTAGTGCGCATGTCTAATACATTTTTCAAGCCTGGCGAACAAACAGAAGAAGAATTAATTGAAGATGTAAAAAAAGGAATTTATTTTAAAAATTTCATGGAATGGAACATAGATGATAAAAGATATAATAACAAATACACAAGCGCAATTGCATATTTAATTGAAAATGGAAAAATTACAAAAGCAATTAAGCCTGTTTCTTTAGAAATTACAACTCCTGCCCTTTATGCTGCAATCGATGCTGTCGGCAGTAATTTTGAGCTCCACTCGGCCACGTGTGGAAAGGGCGAGCCGATGCAAGGAATACCTGTTTCACATGGTGGCGGTTCGCTAAGGCTAAGGGGTGTCAAAATATGAGCATGCAAAATGAAATTAAAAAAACTGAAATTTTAAACATTTTAGACAAAATCGAACAAAAGTTACGTGCAAAGGGTGCACAAGATATAGTTCTAATGTATAATAGAGGAAAAAAACATGAGTTAAAGTTTGTAAACAATGCAAATATAAAATTATCAGAAGGCGAATCTGAAAGCATAGATATTTTTGTAAACATTAACAAAAAATTATTTACAACAACTTTGAATTCTACCGATGAGAAAAGCATTTCGGCGTGTGTTGCAAACATTGAAACTTTTGCGCAACATCTTGAGCCAAAAACAGACTATTTTGGAATTGCGGAAGGTCCTTTTAAATATTCAGAAATTCCAGAAAGATGGGATAAAAAAATTTCGAACATAACTGAAAAAGAAATTCTTGAGCTTGCAGATTTAGGAATAGATGCTGCACTTAAAAGTGGTGCAAAACGAGCAAGTGGAATTTTAGAATTTGAAGAGACAGAAAATGTACTCTTAACTTCTGGCAATGTCAAGACTTCGACAAAAGGAACAGCAGCATATTTCTCAATTAGAGCACTTTTAGACAAAAGTTCATCTGGGCATGCAACGCTTGCGGAGTGTAGCCTCAAAAAATTCAATCTAAGTGCTGCTGGTCAACAAGCTGGAGAGTTTGCAAAAGCTATGGCCAATCCAAGTGATGCTGTGCCTGGAAAATATGATGTTTTATTTAGTCCGCTTGCTTTTGCTGTGTTACTAGAGTGTATTGGCCAAGCAACATCGATTTTTTCGGTTGAAGCAGGCACTTCTTGGTTTAGTGATAAAATTGGGCAAAAAATAGCTCCAGAATTTGTAAACATTTACGATGATGGCAGGCTGCCTGGCGGCCTTGGCTCTTGCCCATACGACGATGAAGGCGTGCCAACACAAAGAACTGCAGTAATTGAAAAAGGTGTGCTAAAAACTTTCCTTTACAACACCTCTTATGCTAGGAAATACAAAACTAAAACAACTGCAAATGCAGGTCTTTTTGCCCCAGAGCCAACAAACATAATTCTGGAAGCTGGCAGCCAAGAGCCAAATGCTCTTTTAAAAGATATTAAAAAAGGAATTTACATAACAAATCTTTGGTATACGAGATTTCAAAATTATGCAACGGGCGACTTTTCTACAATACCGCGTGATGCTGCCTTTTTAGTAGAAAGAGGACATTTAAAACCTATTAAAGGAATAAGGCTTTCGGACAATATGCAAAATTTGCTAAAAAACATTGCGGCAATTGCAAACGACCAAAAACAAATATTGAGTTGGGAAGTTAGCAAGCCGACATGGTGCCCGCATGTATTAGTTAAAGATCTTAACATAACAAAACCAACGGGCTAATTCCAGCTTGCTATTAATTGTCTATTGTTGCAACATATTTATGTTGCTTTTTTTCCAGTTAAACAAGCTGTACAAGCACCTGTTGCAGGATGAAAGTGAGCTCTGCAAACCAGTGCACCACAAAATTGGCATTGATCTGTTGCTGGCGCACCGCAATAAACGCAAGTTCCAGCTTTTCCAGAATGTGGCCCAGTCATATTTTCAAACTTTTTTTAAAACTTATATATTTTTCTACATCTTTTCAATTCGCCAAAGCACGCCAAATTCTGTGTCTTCTAAAATAATGCCTTTAGATTTAAGTTGTGCTCTTATTTCATCTGCGGTTTTCCAATCTTTTTGTGCTCTTGCAAGCTCTCTTTTCTTTATTAATTCTAAATCGGCCTTTGCAAGTTTTGGCAATTTCAGCTTTTTCAAGCCCAAACCAAAAATACTATCTATTTTTCCTAAAACTCTCTTAATTTTAGTAACACTTTTCTTATCAAGACTTTTTTTATCTAGCGCAGCATTAACTTTTGTCATAAAAGCGTGGAGTGTGGAAAGTGCGAGTGGAGTATTAAAATCGTCATCCATTGCAGCTTCAAAATGTTCGGTAAAATCTTTAATCCAAACATCTGCTTGCTCTTTTACTTCTACAGCTTCAGTACGATAGCTGTTTAAACGGTGAACAAAAGCTTGCAATTTGGCATAATTTCTTTTTGCATTAAGTAAAGCTTCTTTTGAGTAATTTATTGGTGCTCTGTAATGTGTGCTTAAGAAAAATAGCCTAAGAACTTCTGCAGACCATTCTTTGAGAGCATCTCTTATGGTTACAAAATTGCCCAAAGATTTAGACATTTTTTCACCATTTACTAGCAAAAAACCATTATGAAGCCAATACCTAACCATTGGAGATTTGCCAGAGAGCGCTTCCATTTGGGCAATTTCAGCTTCATGGTGCGGAAAAATAAGATCTTGTCCGCCCCCATGCATGTCATATTGTGGACCAAAGTATTTCTCTGCAATTGCTGTATCTTCTATGTGCCAGCCAGGTCTTCCTTTTCCCCACGGCGAATCCCATGCAGGCTCGCCAGGTTTTTGTGCTTTCCAAAGACTAAAATCTGCAAAAAATTTCTTATATTGAGACGGCTCAATTCTGTGCTTTTTTAACTCCTCTATATTTTGTTTTGAAAGTTTACCATAATCTTTGAATTTTTGTACATCAAACCAAACTCCATCGGGCGCAACATACGCATATCCTTTCTCAAGCAACCTCTGTATTTGAGATATTATTTCGGGAATATGTTTTGATGCTGGCAGATAAGCATCAACAGAATTTATACCTAATGAAGCCATATCTTCATAATAGGCTTGTTCAAATTGTTTTGCTAAATCTGCTGGCTCTTTTCCAAGCTCTTTTGCTCTATTAATTATTTTATCATCAATGTCTGTTATATTTTGAATGTATTTTACTTTGAAACCTTTATATCTTAAATACTTAACAATTACATCATATACGGTATATGAGCGAGCATGTCCGATATGTGCAAAATCATAAACGGTTGGACCGCAAACAAAAAGTTTAAGCTCTTTATTTATTGCAACAAGCGGCTCTTTAGCCCGACTCAAAGTATTATAAACATTCACCATCAACATTCACCTAGTCAGTTTAATTCTGTTAAAGCGGGGAGAGGGAGTCGCACCCTCCTATCTCGCTCTGCAGGCGAGCGCATAGCTGCTCTGCCATCCCCGCATTTAAAAGATTTTTATCCTGTTTTAAAAGTGTTTTGAAATTCAAAAAAGAAAAATTTAAAAAGCCCAGAAATACTCTTTTTGACACCATGGTACCAGATTTCGATGAAGAAGAAGAGTTTCCTGAAGAAGAATATGAAGAAGAGCCTGATGAAGAAGAGCCTGATGAAGAAGAAGGAGAAGAAGACGAATACTAAAAACTAAAGCAGGCTCGTAAGAATTTCTGTTTTGTTTTTATTTATTCTTATTGTATGTTCTGCTTGAGCTACTTTTGCTCCACTAACTTCTTTTAACACTTTGTAAGGTTTAATAACATTTAAAGCCAAAGCTTCTTTGATAAAAATGTTTGTTTTTAATAGCCCAAATTTATCTATTAGCCAGCGTCTTGCAAATGGGAAAGGCCCATACTCTGCTTTAACAAAAGATAGAATTTCTTTTTGTCGAATAGGTTTTTCTTTTATAAAACTAAAAATTTCATATTGCTCTGTTTCTGAAACAAAACCTTTTCCAGTCGTTAAAAAAGGCTCAATAGCAATGATTTGACCTTCGCAAAGTTTTGTCTTATCCCCATTATCAAAATTTGGTATCGTTGGCTCTGCATGAAGGCTGCCTTCTTGCAGACCATGCCCAGTTAAATTTCGTATTACTGAAAAACCTCTTTCTTTTGCAACAGTTTCGATAACTTTTCCAATTTCACAAACCATTATACCTGATTTTGCCTTAGTTATTGCTTTTGTAAGAGCTGTATTCGCAGCATCGATTAAGGCTTCATTTTGCTGATTTTTGCCGATAGAAACAGAAAAAGCCATATCCGAGCAAAAAAGCCCTTTACGCAAACCAAAATCTATTTTTACAAGGTCTTCTGCTACAAATTTTGTCGAATCTTTCCAAACAGGAGTGTAGTGCGCAGCTATCGAATTAATAGAAATGTTGGGAGGAAAGGCGGGCTTTGCACCAAGTGCAAATATTTTTTCCTCAATAGCTTGTGCAATTTCCAACGCACTTGCTCCTTCTTTGATATGCGGTTTAATAAATTCTGCCACTTTTGCTGTTAATAGCCCAACTTCTTGCCAATCAACCATAGCCTTCAAGCGTTTGTTGCCCACTGAATTCTGCAGTACTTATTCCAAATATTTCAAATATTTTGTATACTGCTTTGATAACTTGGTGATTTATATAATAATCGACATCATAATCGCTAAGCGAAGCATCTTCTAGCAATTTAACCTTAATTTTACTTTTACTTTCTGTGACTATATATTTAATAACAGAATTCGCTCGTAGAGGAATTCCTTTTGCTCTTGCAAGTTCTGCCGCTGCAACATAGGGTGTGCGTGCTGCATATGCTGAAAGTTTTTTGGATAAGTGTGCTGTAAGTGCTAAATCGTCTAAATTAACTTTTCTTTCTTTTAGATTTTGTATAACTTTGCGCAAATACTTAAGTGCGCTATTTACATCTTTGTCAATTAAAATTGCCCGCAAAATTGCTATTTGAGTTTCTTTGGCTAATTTTGACCAATCAGATCTAACAGCTTCCACACCTCGCAATATAAGCTCGCCATCTTCTTTTAATAAAACATATCTCTTTTTTGCTCCACCTTGGCCTGCTTTCCGACCAAAAAATAAGCCGGCCAAATATTTTGCTTTAAGCTCAAGTTCCATTGGTTTTGGCAACACTGAATTTATAATTTGTAAAAACTTAACTGGATCTTTTTGACCTTGTGCAAAAAAGCCATCCGTATCACCATACAAAACGCTGTAGCCATACTTAGTAGCCTCTCCAATAGTTAAATCGATGACTTTTCTGCCTAAATAAGTAATCGCCCGAGCACAGTCATAACAATAAAATCTCGAACCTGCAAATCCTAAATAGCCAAAAATTGCTGCTGCAATATACTTCAGTGCATGCTGTCTTGCAAAAAGCACAGGATACTCTTGTGAGCTTTTTGGTGTTTTGGCAAGAATTTCATTAATCCTCTTTCTTCGCACTATTAAATCTTTCACCAATTCGGGCAGAAAACCGCTTTTTTTTGCACAAAACCAAACTTCACCTGCACTATATGCTTTTTGTGGTTCGCAACAAGAGCAATTTATTGTTTCTGGGCTTATATTGTGTGTGGCTATAATTGATGGGTATAGACTTCTAAAATCAAAATAGAATAAATTCTCATGAAGGCCTGTTTTAGGCTCAACAACAAATCCTCCTTCAAAAGTTTTCTTCGACCTCTCAAATATTTCTTTTTGAGTTGGCTTTGGTGGTATTGGTATGTTTGTATTAGCAATTATGTACCATTCGACTAAAGAGCTATAGCTTGAATAAAGAACCTCTTTGAGTGAAAGCTTAGTTAATCTACTAAGTTCTATACAAGTTGGCAAAAGGCTTTCTGTAATTTCATAAACTAGTTGAGAATCTCGTAAATTATATTCAGCCAAAAGACATAATTCTTCTGCAAGTCCGACGGACCAAATCTCATTGATTTTTGCCGGATTAAGATTTGCTAATTTACCTTTATCGCTACCTAAAAGAACTTTGGCAACCAAATCAAGTCCATATCTATTAACATCTAAGTCTAAAATACTGCGTATAAATCGTGAAATGTCTGCATACTGCAAGCCAACAAAATCTCTTTCTTTTTTGCTTGGAGCCCAACCAAAATCAAAACTCATACCATATTTTTTTGCGCGCGTGCGCAAATATGCCAAATCGAAGTTATCTGTGCCATAGCCAACGAGTAGATCTGGATTTGCTTCGTTTACGAAATCAAAAAATTTCTTTAATAGCTCTGCTTCGCTGTTACAAAATTGAACAAAGGAAGGTGCTTTTGGAAATGGCTTCCACATTAAAACCAATTTTGTTGTATCTGAATATAAAGAAATAGAAATTATTGGATCTTTTTTTGGATTTGGCACTATTCCAGATGAAGCAGTTTCGATGTCGAAAGCAAGAATTTTTGGTTTGGCATAACTTTCCAAAGAAACAAGTTCATCAGAAATTACAGATATATCTGTTTTGAAAGTGTTTTGGAGCCATGGAGTCCCAGAAACTTTATTTATTGCAAAATATTTAACAGGGCCTTCAACAAAATATCTTCGCCTTAAAGAAATGTCAAAATTATAAGCTTTTAAGCCAGCGTTTTTGCAAATTTGTGCTGCTTTTAAAAAAGCCCTTGGTTTAAAATAGCACTTTACATATTTTCCTTCAACTTGAATATGTTCTGGTGCTATGTTTGTTTGCTGACATTTTTTAAAAAAATCATCCTTAAACTGCTCTTCTATTAAAAGCCACGGCAAATAATGTTTATCTAAAATGGCAATTCGTTTGCCTTCTGTTGTTAAACCTAAAAGCACAATGCCTTCAGAACTTATACGGGCATCGCAAGGTCTAAACAAGCATTCAAGCATTGGGGCTTTGCTCTTCCGGCCTCTTTCCTCTTATGACAGAAAAAAATCTTGCCAATTCTCTTTGGATATAATCTGCATCTTCTTTAAGTTTCTGGATAGAAGTAAGCAATCTCTGCTCATCTTTTAATATATCCTCAATCATATCATACGGCTTTGTGGCTCTTTGAAAATCAACCAAAGAAACTGATGCATATTGTGTGGCTGCCATCTCGCGAGCTAGTTTTTTAGTTAGCTCGCCAAGCCAAATGTTTAAAGCATCCTTTACTTCGGAGCGAATTATTTTATCTTTTATTTCTTCTCGAAGCAACTTAACAACTCTTGCTCTTGGAAATGGTAGTTCTTCGTCTTCTTTAATTTCATCCTCTTTAGCCTCTTCTTCTGCTTCTATAGCATCACTAACTTCTGCTTTTTCAGCTGCTTTTTCTTCGTCTGCCATGCTAATTTTTAAAATTGAAGCTTTTTAAGACTATCTTACTTATTGTTTAAAGTTTAGCTCATATATGAAGGTGTGCTTTCTGAAACACCTTTTTTAGCAGCTTCCATTAATTCCGCATATTTTATAAAATCTCTTTTTGTTAAGGAAGGCTTTACTTTTTCCAAAGCTTTTTCAAAATGTTCTATAGCTACAACCTTAGCATCTATGTTTTCTCGTAATGCAAAAAAAGCTGCTTCTCTACAAATTGCCTCTATGTCTGCACCAGAATAACCTTCTGTTCGTTTTGCCAACTCAGAAAGTGAAACTGTCTTATCCAAAGGCATTGCTTTTGTGTGTATTTTAAATATTTCTAGCCTTGTAGCTTCATCTGGTGGCGGAACTAGTAAAAATCTGTCAAACCTTCCTGGTCTCAAAAGAGCGGAATCTAACAATTCTGGTCTGTTTGTTGCGCCAAGCACAACTACATCAGAAAGTTCTTCTAAGCCATCCATTTCTGTCAAAAGCTGGTCTACAACTCTTTCAGTCACCTTTGTATCCGTAAGTGCGCCTCTGCGTCCAGCAATTGCATCAAGTTCGTCAAAGAAAATAATACACGGTGCGACTTGCCTTGCTCTTTTGAATATTTCTCTTATAGCTCTTTCAGACTCTCCAACCCATTTTGATAAAATTTCTGGACCTTTGACATAAATAAAGTTGGCTTGCGACTCTGCTGCAACCGCTTTTGCTATTAGTGTTTTACCACAACCAGGAGGGCCATAAAGTAAAATTCCTCTAGGAGGTCTAATGCCCATTCTTTTAAATACTTCTGGCTTTTTCAGAGGCCACTCTATTGCTTCTCTTGTTTCTTGTTTTACTTTTTCTAAACCACCAATATCAGACCACTTTACTTTAGGAACTTCTATGAGAACTTCTCGCATTGCAGAAGGTCTTACGAGCCTTAGTGCATCTTTGAAATCTGCCTTTGTAACATGAAGCTTTTCTAATATTTCTTGCGGCACTCTTTCATTTTCTTTTAAATTCAAACTAAATTGAGGAAGCATTCTACGAAGAGCCGCCATCGCAGCTTCTTTGCATAGTGTTTCTAAATCTGCACCAACAAAACCGTGTGTTGCTTCTGCCAACTCCTCTAAATTTACATCTTTAGCTAAAGGCATATTTCTTGTATGTATTTTTAATATCTCTAGCCTGCCATCTTTGTTTGGAACGCCAATTTCAATTTCTCTATCAAAACGTCCGCCACGCCTTAATGCAGGATCTAGTGCATCTGGCCTATTAGTTGCTGCGATCACAATTACTTTTCCTCTAGCCTTCAGGCCATCCATTAATGCCAGTAATTGTGCAACAACTCTTCTTTCAACTTCGCCATAACTTTCTTCTCTTTTTGGAGCAATTGCATCTATTTCATCAATAAATATAATTGCTGGTGCATTTCGTTCTGCTTCTTCAAATATATCTCTAAGTTTTTTCTCTGCTTCTCCAACAAATTTGTTCATAATTTCTGGCCCAGCAACAGAAATAAAATGTGCTGAAGCTTCGTTAGCAACTGCTTTTGCTATAAGTGTTTTACCAGTGCCGGGCGGTCCATAAAGAAGTACTCCTTTTGGTGGCTGAACTCCTAATGTCTCAAAAAGTTCTGGGTGTTTTAGAGGAAGTTCAATCATTTCTCTAACTTTTCTAACTTCTTCTTGCAAACCACCAATATCTTCGTATGTAACTTCGGGTACTTTTTCTTCTTTTAGCTCAGCTGGTTCTGACAAAATCTCTAGCTCGGTATTTGTTGTAATAAGTACTGGCTCTTTTGGTGTGGTTGAAACAACCAAGTATTTTAAGTCAAGCCCTCCAAAAAAGCCAAAATTAAAATCCTCTTCAACAATTCTAAATATTTCATCAAATGGAGTACCAGACATTGTAACTCTTCGTCTTCTTGTTCCGCCAAGTGAAATTATATCGCCTTTAACCACCGCTCTTCCCAAAAGTGCTCGTTTGAAAAGTTCGGGTGCACCGTGTATAATTATATTTCTTTGAACCGGTGCGATTTTAACCATTGTTGCTTCTTTAACTTCTATAGGTCTTACAATTACATACTCGCCAATCGAAGTCCCTGCATTTTTCCTCGTTAGGCCATCCATTCTAATAATCGAAAGGCCCATGTCTGATGGAAATGCCCTGCCAGCTACAGCAACAGTTTTCCTAGCACCTTCAATCTCAACTATTGCGCCTTGAGAAATTCCTAAGCTATGCATGATTTGGCTGTCTATTCTTACAATACCTTTGTTAACATCATCTTGTTGAGCTTCAGCAACTTTTAGTTTAACTTCTTTTTTATTTTTTATACTTGCCATAATTTTAATTTAGCCAAAGATTTAAAATAACTTTCGCGTGGATGCCCTAAAAATTCTTTTTTAAACGTTCTTTTTCTTTGCCGTGCTTGCTTTCACAGTAAGCAAAAGTTCTGGGCAACACTCTTTTGCATACTCAAAGGCCAAGTTTTCATAACCAAAATTTAAGAAAGTTTTGACTATTTCTGCTGCTGCTTGTTTGGCCCTCTGAGCGCGTAAAGCTCGCATGTATGCGGCTTTTCTAGCCTTAACTTCGGGCCTTGAATTATACTCTTTCATATAAGCTTTTTTCTTAGCGCTGACCATTTTAATTATATACTTTTAATTATATACTTTAGTATATATTATATTTTAAGGCTTATTTGCTTTATAAATTTAATGGAAAAATCAGTTGAAAAAGTAAGTACGGGCTCTGAAGCCATCGATTGGCTACTCGATGGCGGCTTTGAAAGCGACATTGTAACTACAATATTTGGCCCGCCTGGAAGTGGAAAATCAAACATTACGCAACTTTTTGCACTGCACTTAGCCGAAAAGGGTAAAAAAACAATATTTATAGATACAGAAAACAGCATTTCTTTCGAAAGAATAAAGCAATTGAAGTCAAATTACGAGCATTTAATTTCTAAAATCATAATTTTGACTCCAACTTCATTTAAAGAACAAGGTGAAGTCATTTCTGAGTTGCCCAAACTGGTTCAAAAAGAAAAGCCAGGAGCAATCATTATCGACTCGATTGCCGCACTTTATAGACTCGAAAGAGGTTATGAAACCGAAGCAACAATTGCAAATGCGCTACTTGCAGAACAATTGGCTGTACTTGCAAGAATTGCTAAAAAACATCAAATTCCTGTTTTGCTAACAGATCATATTTATACAGATTTTGAAACAAAAGAAACATTCATTGTTGGCGGAGATGTGTTAAAATACATATCCAAATGCCTTATTGGACTTGATATAAAAAATAATCTTAGACGCGCATATATCTATAAACATAGGTCGATTAAAGAAGGGCGTGAAGTTTATTTTGAAATAAGACAAAATGGAATTTTCAAAGTAGAAAAGAAAAGATTTGGCTTATTTTGTTAACTTTGATTTGTTTGATTGTTGTTTTGATTGCTTTTGCACTCCGGATTTGGGCAAAAAGTCCAAGGTTTTTTACCTTTTGAAATAATTTGTATAAACGGAATGCCACAAGAATGTTTTTCTTTTAAAATTTTGAGCATGCCATGTTGAGGCAATGGCCATGTCGTTTTGCATTCAGGATATTTATCACAAGCCAAAAACTTCTTTTTTGTTTTTTTTGAAACAATAATTCTTAAGTTTCCTTTTTTACACTTTGGGCATGGTGCAAAAATATCTTCTTTTTTTGTTTGCTCAAGAGCCAACAGCAAACCATCTCCTATTTCTTTTTGATGTAAATTAATTTGATTAAGCAAACGAATCAAAGTATTTTTAGCTTCATAAAATACATCTTCTTTTTTCTTACGCCTTTCTCGCACTTCTTCCATATCTTTTTCAAACCGCCTTGTAAGTGCTTCTGAAAGAATATCTGGCGCATGCATTTTTAGAACTTCGGTGAGCTTTAATCCAAGGGCCGTAACTTCTATCGAAGAGTGGCCTTTAATATATCCTCTCTTATACAAAGTATCGATTATTTGTGCACGTGTAGCTTTTGTACCAAGTCCTCTTTTTTCTAACTCTTTTATTATTGTGGCTGGTGAGAAACGTTTTGGTGGTTCTGTTTTTTTGCTAAGTAAATTTGTTTTTTGTTCTAGAATATCTGAAACTTTGAGCGCAGGTATCTTTTTCTTCTCAGTTTCGAGATATGGTTTGTAAAAAACTCTCCAGCCTTCCTCTGTTATAGAAGTTCCACTGTAATGAAAATCTTCACCATTGACATCGAAAATAATTTTTACAACTTCTTTTTTTGCTGGCTTGCCAAAACAAGCCAAAAATCTTCTTACAATTAAATCATAAAGAGCTTCGTGCTGCGAATCTAATTTTGCTGGCTTTTCTCCAGTTGGATAAATTGCTGGGTGTGCAGGATCTGTCTTAGAACCTTGTCTAGGCTTTAAGTTAGATTGTGTCAAAAGTTCTGATACTGCTTCACAATATACTTTTTGTCTTGACAAGGCAGTAAGAATACGTTTGTAGTTTATACTTGGAGGAAGCTTTTGGCTAGATGTTCTTGGATAGCTTATAAGTGCTTCTGTGTAAAGATCTTGAGCTAGCTGCTGTGTTTTAGATGGTGAAAATTTAAAACATCGCCAAGCTTCTGTTTGTAAAGTTGTTAAATCAAAAGGTGTTGGCGGTTGTATTTCCTGTTCGGCAACATTTATTGAGCTCACTTTGGCTGGCTTGTTAGCCACTTTTTCATAAATTGCTTTAGCTTCGCACTCATCCCAAAAAACATTTTTATGATGCAGCGCCTCTATTGGAGGTTTTGTTTTTAATGAAATTGAGATTTGCCAAAAGGGTTTTGGTACAAAATGCCTTATTTCAAGTTCGCGGTTTACTAAAATGGCTAAGGCAGGACCTTGAACTCTTCCTATAGATAAAATACTTCTT
This sequence comes from Candidatus Nanoarchaeia archaeon, assembly GCA_049969975.1. Classification (GTDB taxonomy): domain Archaea; phylum Nanobdellota; class Nanobdellia; order UBA10117; family UBA10117; genus JAWAPU01. The sequence goes on along the minus strand of JBMFNW010000001.1, from coordinate 8,850 downwards.
TTTTTAGCGCTTTCGAGCGCACGCATTATGGCTCTCGAAAGATTAATTCCCCAAAGCCAATCTAAATAATGTCTTGTCTCACCAGCATCCGCTTGTCCCCAATCTAGTGTTGGCAAAACATTTTCATACGCACTTCGCAAATCTATTGGTGTTAGCGTCGAAAAGCGCATTCGCTGTGCATCGCTTCTGTGACAAAGAAAGCGCAGCACATTTAGCCCGATGACTTCACCTTCGACATCATAATCGCAAGCTAAAATAAATTTGTCTGCTTCTTTAGCTAACGATTCGATTAATTCTGCGTACTGTTTAGCAAAAGAGCTCTTTTTCGAGACCAGCCAAATAGGTTTCCATTCCAAATCAAAAATCGGAAATTCTGTTTTATTTTTTGGGGCTAAAGTAAAAAGATGGCCTACTGCAGATACAACTATTAGCTTATCGCTGTTCGATTCGGATACGAAGTAACGCACTTTTCCTTTTCTTTCAATTTTTGTTTTGCCAAGAGCAAAAGCGATTTTTTGGGCTGCAGCTGGCTTTTCTGCAATTATCAAAATATTCGCCATATCAAATGTTTATAACGTGCCCCTCTTTTCCAACAACGAGAAGTTTTGTTTGACCAATTACATCTTCAAGACCAGAAGCTTCGTGAATGTGGCTGCAAAGAGCTAAATCTGGCTTGAATGTTTTAATAGCATTTTTAATTGCTTTACTGCCAGCAAAAATTTTACTAAACTTCACTCCATCTGGATGCATGTGCGTAACCATTATTTTTTTCTTACAATCTTTTACATAATTAAAACTCTTTTTTAAAAGAGAATAAATTTCTTTTTCTGACAATTGAAACAATCCCACATCGGCCGCGCCACACCCAAAAATACCAACATCTCCAAATTTTGCAGCATAGCCGTGTATGCTCATGAAATCGTATTTTTTTGCAAGCGCTTCGAATGTTGCCATGCTTTCGTGATTTCCAGGCAGTGCAAGAATTGGTATTTTTGTATTTTTTAACACTGCAAATAGACCTTGTGTGTGCCTATCACCAAGAGTGAAATCTCCATTTATGATAATTAGGTCTGCTTTTTCTTTCTTTGCTTTTTCTGCTATGCGCGTTGCCTGGCGTAAATCGCCGTGCAAATCTCCTACAGCCAATATTTTCATATTTATATACTCGAGTAAATAATTTTTAAACTTTTGCCTTTTACTTTCTTTAATTTAATTTTTTTGCCTTGGCCTCGATTACTTTAAATTTTGTGTACGGCCAAAGAACTTTTGGTATTTTAATACTGCCATCTTTTTGCTGGTTATTTTCAACTATACAAGCTAGTGTTCTTTCCATTGCAATGCCCGTATTATTTAAAGTTGCCAAGTATGCGGTTTTTTTACCATCAAAGTATTTTATATCAAGTCGTCTTGCTTGATAGTCGTTCAAATTTGAACAAGAGCCTAATTCTCTATACTTTTGTTGTGCTGGAAACCAACCTTCAAAATCAATTGTTTTTGCTGCAGCTTTTCCCGTATCGCCTGAACAAAGAAAAACAAGCCTATAAGGTATTTTAAGTGCTTTTAGCATTTGTTCAGAATTTTTAAGTAAAAATTCAAATTCTTCTTTAACTTTGCTTGGTTCGCAAAAAGAAACTTGTTCAACTTTTTCGAATTGGTGCACTCTAAATATTCCCTTTGTATCTTTACCATGCGCACCCGCTTCTTTTCTAAAACAAGGACTAATACCAACAAATCTAAGTGGCAATTCTTCTTTTGGAACAATTTTGTGGGCCAAGTAAGCCACAACTGGGTGCTCTGCAGTTGCAATTAAATAAAGATCCTCATTTTCTATTTTATAAATTGCATCTTCAAAAGTAGATATGTGTATTGCGCCTGACAGTGCTGCTTTGTTTAACATATAAGGCGGCTGAATCGGCTTCATGCCTTTTTGTACTAAAAAATTGAAAGAAAATAAAATTAGTGCAAGATTAAGTTTAACAAGCTCATTTTTCAAATAATAAAATCTTGCTCCAGCCACCTTGGCTGCTTGTTCGATGTCTAAACAATCTAAAGATGCTAAAAGGTCTTGATGGTGAAGGGGTGTAAATGTAAAATGTTTTGGCTTGCCAACACGCTTTATTTCTTTATTTTCGCTTTCATCTTTGCCAAAAGGAACATCAGGATCTAATATATTGGGCATTTCAAAAAGAAGTTGATCTCTTTTATCTTTTAGGTTCTTGGCTTCGATTTCTAAATTTTCTATTTGCTTTGCTATTTCTTTTGCTTTAGCAAGTTCTGCTTGTACCGACTTGCCTTCTTTTTTAAGTTGGTTTATTTTTTCAGAAAGAAGATTTCTTACATGTCTAAGCTCATCCAACTTTTGCTGCGTTGTACGCCAATGACTATCTAAATCTGCTGCCCAATCTACTATGTCTGTTGGAAGCCCACGAGCAAGCAAAGATTTTTTAATAATATCCGGCCGCTCGCGAAGCAATGAAATATCAAGCATAGCTTTTTATTTTAGCACGACTTTAAAAATTTATGCTCGACTTTATTGAAATTGATGGCAGCTATGGCGAATCTGGCGGACAAATACTTCGCACCGCAATTTCTTTGTCAGCGATTAAAGGAGTTCCAATAAAAGTTTTTAACATAAGGGCTGGCAGGCCAGAGCCCGGCCTAAAAGCTCAGCACTTGACAAGCGTTTTTGCTGCTGCAAAGCTTTGTGCTGCAGATGTAAAGGGCGCTGAGCTTGGCTCAAGAGAGCTAGAATTTAGGCCTAAAAAAATTCGTTTTGGCAAATTTAAATTTGATATAGGCACTGCTGGCGCAATAACGCTTGTTCTCCAAACACTTGCGCCAATTGCTGCTTTTGCACCTGGTCCAATAGAGCTAGAGCTAATTGGCGGTACAAATGTTGCATGGAGCCCCCCAATCGAATTTTTTGAAAATGTTTTTTGTGATTATGCAGAAAAGTTTGGTTTTCTCATAACATGCCAAACTCTTGCAAGAGGATTTTATCCTTTAGGAGGTGGCCATGTTAAAGTCAAAACATTACCAATTAAAAATCCAAAAAGGCTTGATTTGCTTGAGCAAGGAGAGCTTTTTGATATCAAAGCATTTTCGGTTGCATCAGAAAATTTGAAACAGAAAAATGTTGCTGAAAGGCAACTTTCTGCTTTCTGCTCAAGTTTACACGGCTATAAAATTAAAACCTTTTCAGAGTACTGCAAAACAAAATCACCAGGAAGTTCGCTTTATGCCCATGCGCTTTTCAGCAATTGCAAGCTCGCTGCATCAGCACTCGGCGAGCCGGGAAAGCCTGCGGAACAAATAGGGCAAGAAGTTGCATTTGAGCTTGAAAAAGAAATAAAATCTGGTGCTACAGTGGATAAGCACCTTGCAGACCAGCTCATTCCTTTTTTAGCTCTATTTGGAGGTCAGTTTGTTACTTCAGAGATAACTCAGCACACAAAAACAAATATTTGGGTTTGCGAGCAATTTTTTGGCAAAAAATTTAAAATAGAAAAAAACAAAATAAGTACAATTTGAAAGTACAATTTAATTTTGTATTTGATTTTGTTAGTTCCAATTTACTTAACTTTTACTTTTATCTTTTTCTCTTCCTTTTCTTTCTCTTTTAAAGGCGCTTCTATTCTCAATACTCCATCTTTATACTCTGCAGAAATTTTTGTTGGGTCTATTTTTGCTGGCAAAGTCATGGCTTTATAGAAAGACTTAGCAAACCTTTCGTGTCTATAGAAAGTTTTCCCGCGCTCAGCTTTTTCTTCTTTCCTGGCTGCACGTACTTCTAATGAAGTTTCTGTTGCTAATATTTGTATATCTTCTTTTTGTATGCCCGGCAAATCGATATCAATTCGTAGCTTGCCATCTTCTTCTACTACATCTGCAAAAGGTTCAAAAAGCTCTTTCGTTGCAATTGGTGTAGTCATCAAAGCTATTTGTTTTCGTAGTTCGCGCATTGTTCTTTCAAAATCTTCCCAAAAAGTTTCGTCCCACAACATTTTCTCACCTCCTTTTACTTTCTTTTATTCTGAGTATTTATAAAGTTGTAAAAAAGATTTTAATTCATTAAAAAAACCCCAGCCCAAATTCCAAGCCTCCCCTTTTAATTTGTCAATTGTGCTCGCATAAATGTATCTATCATAAAAGCCTCTCAAAAAGCTAAAAAAAGCATTTTGCGTCCAATAATCTTGTCTATCCGTAATCAATTCAGAAGTTATATATATATTAATATCTCCTTTTTGCATTTTCTTTTTTTTCTTATCAATTTGAACTTCAACATCAATTACATCTGTAATAGATAATTCAAAAACAATACGAATTGCAGAGTATTCATCTATACATTTTACAGCATACCACCAAATTTTGTACTCTCGCCCAAGTTTTACTTTTTCTTCAAAACGTTTCTCTTCGATATCAAATTTTCTCCAACTTAGCCAAGATCGTGCATGTTCTAAAAATTCTTCAAAATTAAAAACGCCAGAGTATTGCAAATTCTCGCGATCAAGGAGCTTTATAACATTGGCCATACTAGTAAAATGTGATGTAGGTTAAAAACTTTTTTGCAAAACTTTTGCTAACTAACATATCTAAAGGTTTGTAAAAATGCTTTCAGTTCATTAAAGAATGTCCAACCCAAGTTAGAAATTTCAGATTTCAATCTCTCAATTGTTGTTCTATAAATAAAGCGGTCGTAAAAAGCGCGTAAAAAACTATAAAACACATTTTGCGCCCAAAATTCTTGCCTATCTGTTACAAGAGAGGCTGAAACAAAAAGAAATAGATCTCCATTTTGCATTGTCTTTGGTTTGCCGGCAACTTTTGCTTCAACATCTTTCAGACCAATAATCATATATCTTACACTTATTTTTATTTGCGAATACTCATCAACATTTTTCACAGCTTCCCAGTCTATGAAAAGCTCATTTCCTGAAGGTTTTTTCCTAAGAATATAGCGTTTTTCACTAACTTCAAAATTCCTCCAAAGAAGCCAGTTTAATGCATGTTCATAAAGTGCTTTTAAATCAAAGGTACCTTTATATCTTATCTTTTCATTGTCTAGCAAAGTTATAATATTAGACATTATAGTTTAAAATAAAATGGCTCAAATAAAAAGTTTTTGAAGTTTTATTTTTGTAACTTTATTTAAATACATAAGATTTAAAAATTGAAAAATTGCTAAGTTAAAAATGGTACTTGCAAAAACAAAAATAACAAAACCAGATCTTGTTGAATTTAGTTTAACTTTAATTTTGGCCATTTGGTCTATATTAATAGTATTTCTCATAAAGCAAGCAACAGCAAGCATATCCCAATTGACTATAGATGCTTTGGCAATGTTTTTCACAGCATTTATTTCTATAAGTTTGCTCATAATTGCAATTTTGATTGCAGACATAAGAAAAGAGATTAAAAAAATTTATTAGAAAGAATAGAAAAAGAAAGTATGAAGAAAACTATAGCGAAAACTTTTTATTTTTTAAGTTTTGGCTCTAGTTAATTTATATTCATTTGGAGGTGAACAAATGACAAAACAAGTACAACCAATCCTCATTCTACCAGAAAGCACGCTTCGAAACACTGGCAAAATGGCGCAAAAAGCAAATATTGCTGCTGCAAAGGCCGTTGCAGACACGGTTAGAACTACACTAGGCCCAAAAGGCATGGATAAAATGCTTGTCGATACAATGGGCGATATAACAATTACAAATGATGGGGTTACAATACTAGAAGAGCTTGAAGTTGAACATCCTGCTGCTAAAATCATGATTGAAGTAGCAAAAGTACAAGAGGCAGAAGTTGGAGACGGTACAACAACAGCCGTAATACTTGCTGGTGAGCTCTTAAAAAATGCTGAAGAATTACTAGATAAAAATGTTCATCCAACAGTTATTGCAAAAGGATATCAGCTTGCTGCTGAACGAGCTCAAAAAATTCTTGAAGAAATTGCCAAGCCAATAAAACCAACAGACAAAGAGCTTCTCAAAAAAATTGCTATGACTGCAATGACTGGTAAAAATGTAGAAATTGCACGAGAAAATTTGGCTCAAATTGCAATCGATGCAATACTCCGAATTGCTGAAACAAAAAATGGTGGCTTAGAAATTGACACTTCTAACATTAAAATAGAAAAGAAAGAGGGTGGAGGTATAGACGATTCTGCTTTAATCAATGGCATAGTTTTAGATAAAGAAAAAGTACATGCAGATATGCCAACGAGTATCAAAAATGCAAAAATTGCTGTTTTAGAATGTCCTCTTGAAATAAAAGAAACAGAAACCGAAGCAAAAATACAAGTTGCAGATCCAAAACAATTGCAAGCATTCATAGAACAAGAACAAAAAATGCTTAAAGAAATGGTTGATAAAATTGTTGCTGCTGGTGCAAATGTAGTTTTCTGCCAAAAAGGCATTGATGATTTAGTCCAGCATTACTTGGCCAAGAAAAAAATTTTGGCTGCTAGACGAATAAAAGAATCTGACATACAAGCACTTGCAAAAGCCACTGGTGCAAAAATTGTTGCAAATCTTGATGATTTAAAGCCAGAAGATCTTGGCAAAGCAGGTTTGGTTGAAGAGCGAAAGGTACACAAAGAATCGATGATTTTTGTAGAAGGTTGTGAAAATCCAAAAGCTGTAACAATTTTGCTAAGAGGTGGAACTGAGCATGTTGTGGCTGAAGTTGAGCGTGCTATGACAGATGCAATTGGTGATCTAGCTGCTGCATTGACTGTTGGCAAGTTTGTATGCGGTGGTGGAGCAATCGAAGTAGAGTTAGCAAAGAGGCTCAGAGCTTATGCCGAAACATTAAGTGGTAGAGAGCAATTAGCAGTTCAGGCTTTTGCAAACTCACTTGAAATTGTGCCGCGAACATTGGCTGAAAATGCTGGTCTCGATCCAATCGACGTACTCACAGAACTGAAAGCTTGGCACGATAAAGGAAAAATTGATACTGGCTTAGATGTATTCACAGGAAAAGCTGCGGATATGTTTGAAAAAGGAGTTATAGAACCACTAAAAATTAAAACACAAGCAATAAAATCTGCGACAGAAGTTGCTATGATGACATTAAGAATTGATGATGTAATTGCTGCAGGGAAATCTGTAGAAAAAGGGCCTAAAGGTCCTAGTATGGAAGAAGAGTACTAAATTTTTTTCTTAAAATTTTTATTTTAGATTTGTAGAATTCCTAAAATAACAATTTTGAAGTGGCAACGAACGCTTTAAAATAATGGCTCAATTTACAATAATATATGCAGGAAAGCAAAGATTTGCTTAAAAAACTCATAGAAAGCAATATTAAAACGCAAGAAGCTGTTGCTGAAATTATAGAATCAATCCGAGAGCTAACTAAAACTTTACGCGAGGCTGCAGAACTTCCTGCAGAATCTCCTGAGGAAGAAAAAATTGAAAGTGAAAAAGCTTTAAAAACTGAAAGTGAAAATTCAGAAAAAGAGCTTTCGGCCAAATTGGATAAAATAATAGAACAAAATGCGCAATTGTTGAAAGCTCTTGGCGAACTGGCCAACATGTTTAAGAAATTTGGAGAGGTAAGAAGACTATGAATAACAAAGGTATAACCCCAATAATTGCAATAATTTTGCTTTTGATGATGACTGTAGCAGTGGCTGGCGCAGCTTTTTTTTGGCTAACACGAATTCAAAATCAACTCCAAGGTGGAGTTGAATCTTTTCAAAGTACTTCTCTAACGCAAATGGCTTCTAGAGTAGAAGTATTAGATGCAGATTATGTAAAAAGTGCGAGCTATGCCAATTTAACAATCTTTTTACAAAACACAGGCAATACAAAAATACCTCTGCCAAATTCTTCTACATATCCAACAACAACATGGATATTAAAAGATGAAAATGGCGTTGCTAAATGTTCTAGCGATTGGAGTGGTGCGGCTGGTGTTAATTGTACAGAAGGTTGTGGATCAAATATATTAATAGATGTAGGCCAAATTAAGAAAGTTGTGCTAAACATATCAAACCAAAGCCCGTGTTGGTTAGGCGAGGCAAGCGGAAGACTTTACTCTTTTACAATAGACTTTAGTGGTAAAACAACGACTTCGGGAAGCTTTGTTTATTAGTATTTGCTAATCGCATTTGCCAATCTAAAAATGAATTAAAAATGTATAAAAATTTTCAAAGAAAAGGTGTAACAGAAATTGTTGCCATTTTGCTTTTTGTTTTAATTACACTTTCATTAGGCGTGTCTGCTTTTGTATTTATAACAAGAAGCCAAAAAACCACTCAAGAAGTTGGGACAAAAGCAAGTTCAGAATATTTAGTGAAATTGGCAAGTTGCTTGAAAATAATGTCTGTCAAATATACTGCAGACGATTTTTTAGAAGTAACTATTAAAAATTGTGGCTATAGAGAGATTGATTTTGATAATGAGCGTATTGAATTATTTTTAAACGCCAAAGGATCGTCTTGTATTACTCAAATAAATAGTTCAAATTGTGCAGATTGCACGGGCAAGCTCCCACCTGGGTCTATGAAAAACATACGCATAAATGCAACCAATGCAAATTGTAGTGATAATCCCAACAATCTTTCTAAACAAATTTTAGCTAATCTCGGCCTAACAACCGAGCTCACAATTTCGATAAAGCACGCCGCAACCAGCACAACTTTCATCCCCGAGCGCATAATTATTTGCAAACCAGTTGTTGAACCGCTTGAGCAAGCCTACAACTATATTCCATTTAATCATTCGTTTAACATATCTAACGAAGGTAATGCAAAACAAAGTATCACTTTAAATATTACCAAATCTTGTTTGGGTTTGCGTTGTGGTACGCAATACTCCCTCTACAACAGTAGCACATGCTCGGGCGAAA